>DQTD01000051.1 GCA_016839105.1 Candidatus Altimarinota bacterium | reverse complement strand
AGTGAGCACCAGAATAGTAAATGTTAGTTTTTGAGATTTTACTATTTTTATGTATTCTTGAAAGAGTGTTGTTGGTTTGTTCATATTTTTTATTTTTATTTTTATCTTAATATTTGATAAATAAGCGTTGCCATATCCCCTCGTGTTAACACATACGATAAATCAAATTGTTTTACATTTCTATCTATTAAAGCCTGAGTAAAAGGTAACCACCATTTTTCACCATACCCAATTTCTCTATACCCAATAAGAGTATTTACTAATATTTTTGATGCTTCTGCAAAAGAAATTTGATCATTTGGACGAAAACTTCCATCATCATATCCATTTACCACACCTTGCTGTTTTGCAAAATTTACATAGTCATAATGCCAATCATCTGCATGTACATCTGAAATATTAAAATGCCTCGTTCTAGAAATTTCTGCCGTTGAATATTTTGCTAATAAAATAATTTTTGTAAATTCTGCACGTGTTATTTTCTTTTCTGGTTTATACGAACCATCATCATATCCATCAACCAATCCATTTTTTTTTACATATTTAATTCCTGCAAAATTTAGATCAGCACTTGCTACATCATAAAATAAATCAGATCCGTCTGAAACACATGTATTATTACCTTTTTCATCTAAACCACTCCATTCATAACCAATTTCACAATAGCATAAATTATCTTCAGAATTTTTATGAGCATGCACACCATAAATAGTTTCACATGTATACTCTACTTTCTCTATACATGTCAAATTATCTAAATCACGTGAATCTTCCCACATGAACCCATCTGAACAATAACATTCCTCATTTTCTAAACTATAATAATTATTGCTCCCAGAAGAACATGCACCTCCATCAACTTGCACAATTTTTTCTTCTTCTACGCAACTGTAATCACTTTCTATATCTGGAAATGCCCACACATGATTATATTCACAAATGCATGATGTTGTAGATGGATTAAAAAATGATGCTGACTCTAATGTTCCACAATTAAGATACTTTAAATCTGGAATACAATTTTTTTTCATTCCATCAAACTTAAAACCAACTTCACATTTACATGCATCATATCTGCCTGATTTATACTGATGATTTCCACATATTTCACTATTAGTACTTTCATCAAAAATTGTATTTTTTAAAAAATTTTCTATTTCCGATGATTTTACAATCCAACCAATATTTCCTTGTCCTCCAGAAACAGCAGTAACAAGACCAATAATTTCTCCTTTTTGATTATAAGCAGCTCCTCCTGAATTTCCTGAATTCACCGTTACATCAGTCTTAATATAAAAATCTTCAAACCCGCTCACTTTTCCAGATGTATACGTAATAGTATTTCCACCAACACCTGGATACCCAAAAACATAAATACTATCTGCAATATTTACAGATTCATTTAAAACAAAATTAAAATTAGCGTTAAATTTATTATAATATGGTTTAACATCTTTATCCGATAAATAATCTTCATGAATATATATATTCAACAGAGCTAAATCTTTTTCTTCATCATATTTTTCAATAGACGCAGTTCCTATACAACTTGGTTTTTTTTCTTCATCATAGGTAAAACATACTTTAATTAAATCATCCTTTCCTGAAATAATACTTTCTACAACATGATGATTTGTAATAATATTAAATTTCTCATTAATAATGACACCAGTACCTGAAACACTTTCAATTCGTGAATTTCCAATTGATAAATACACTGTTCCCATTTTTTCAGAAGAAAAGTTATTTTCTGATGATGCAAAAACTGCACCACTTGCTACAAATAAAGATACCAATAATAATTTTATAAAATTTAACATAAAATACAATAATAATTCAAACAACCACAATTTATTAACATGAATCTTAAAATCTTGCGACTCCTCCTTTTTTTTCTAAATCTATAATAATATCTTTTTCAATTTTTTTCACTTCTTTATCTGTAAGTGTTCGTTCATCAGATTGAAATCGAAATGAAAGTGTTACTGATTTTTGACCATTCTCAACTCCTTCACCTCGCCACACACTTTCAATTTCTGCTTTCACAATTAAACTACTAATTTTACTCACTCCTTTTATCAATTTATTAACTTGTAAATTTGTATCACACAGTACCGAAATATCAAAATCTACTGCTGGAAATTTTGAAAAATTTTCCATTTTTGGTTTTCGTGCTAATAAATTTTCAAATGGTTTTAGTGTAATACAAACAATAGATGTATTTTCTGGTACATTAAATTTTTTTGCTATGCGTGGGTGGATTTCAAAAATTTTAACATTTGCATCTTTTCCTGCAGTCATTACAGCACCTCTTCCTGGATGAGCAAATGATAAATCATATAATTTTTCTTGAATTCTGTAATTCATATTAAATGAATTTAAAATTTCTTCTGCAACGGCTTTAGCACTAAAAAAATCATCTCCTACCAATAACGCGGTAATTCGCATTTCTTCAACTTTTTTTCCATTCTGCAAAGAATACACATTTCCACTTTCAAAAATTCTAAAGTTTTTTGTATTTCGAATATTTCGTTCTGCCACTTCAAAAAGACGAGGAGAAAGCGAAGTTCTCATTATTTCAACATCTTCTGATAATGGGTTTTTAACAATAATTTGAGACGAATTATCTGTTGGCATTTCCATTTTTTCCAATAAATTATTTCCATAAAATGCAAGAGTCAAAATTTCATAAAAACTATTATTAACCAAAACATTGGCAATCCGTTGTTCAACTTTTCGTGCATCAGATTTTGGTTTTTCTTCAATAGTTATTTCTGGAGCAACTCCATCAATATTATTCAGTCCATAAATTCGTGCAACTTCTTCTGTTAAATCGTCTGCAATTGCAATATCTCCACGAAAATATGGAACAGACACTTTCATTGATTCTGTTGTTATTTCTGTAATTACAAATTCCAATTTTTCTAAAATTTTTACAATATCATCATTTGTTAATTTTTCTTCTGGCAAGCCAATTCGGTTTTTAATATCAGTAAAATTTACATAAATAACGGTATCTGAAAATCCTGCACTATCCGATGATTCTTGAAAAATATCAGATCTAACTTTTGCATTTGGAAAATGCTCACAAATTAATTCAATAGCACGAATTAATCCTTTTTTTGCTAATCGAACAGGAACCCCCTTTTCGTAAATAACAGATGCATCGGTTCGTTGTGCAATTGCTATTGATGCTCGACGAATTAAAACAGGATTATAAACAGGAGCATGTAATAAAATATTTTGAGTATTTTCTGAAATTCCAGAATTTTTTGCTCCTTGAATTCCACAACAATCTAAAATATCACCAGCAGAATTTTTAATAATAATTGCATTTACGGGAAGAGTTTTTTCTTCTCCGTCCAAATTTATCATTTTTTCACCAGCATCGCTCAAATCAAAAATAAAATCATTTCCAGTTTGATCTGTATCAAATGCGTGAAGTGGCATTCCCAATTCAAACATTACAAAATTTGTAATATCTACCAACGCATTTTTTGGCGTAATATTTACAGAATGTAAAAAACTTTGAATTTTTTCTGAACTTTTGGTAATTCCATCAACTCCAGAAATTGTAATAGCTGAATATTCTGGAATAATATCTTCAATTTTTTTATCTTCTCTATTTTTTAAAGCATCAAAATTAATATTTACATTTATTTTTTTATTTTTATTTTCTAAGTTGTTTGCATTGTTTAAATCAAGAATATTTAATTCAAATTTTTCTTGAATTCCTTCTTTCCATGTTCCCAGTTCGCACGCAACAAATTCTCGTGCAAATCCAATATGAGAAAATTGGTCTGCTCTATTGGTAATAGATGTATTTTCAATTTCAAAAATTACATCATTTTTATTAAACACATCTGCAAGATTTTCTCCTGCGTTTCTTTTTAAATGCGAAATATCTACAATTTCTTTTTCTCCTTGCTTTGGAAATATATCTGAAAGTCCAACTTCTTCGGCAGCACAAATCATTCCAAGACTTTCAATTCCTCTAATTTTTGTTTTTTTCATTACTACGGGTTCCCCTTCTCCATGCCATAAAACACTTGCACCAAGTTTTGCGACCACTACATCTTGATTCACTTCTAAATTTGAACCACCACAAACGACTTGCAATAAAGTATCTTCTGCAACATCTACCATACAAATTCGTAATGCATCTGCATCGGGATGTGGAGAAATTTTTCTAATTTTTCCAACAACAATATTTTCAAAACTTTTTCCTTGAGAGATAATATCATCCACTTCTGCAGATTTTTCTGTTAAAATATCACAAATAGTTTGCGGATTCTCTTCTGTTAAATTTATAAATTCTTTTATCCAATTAAGCGAAACAAGCATAGTGTATAGAGTTTAAGTATATATTTTATTATCAAAATTCGACCAAAAGAGTAACAAATAAAAAAAGTCTTGCAAAGATAAAAGATAGTATGTTACAATTATCTGAAGACCTTTTACAATAATCGAAAAGCAGAAAGATATGAGTTCTAAAAAATACAATCACTATTCTTTTATGATTTTTATCTCTCTACTTTTCGATGACCTTTCTCGACACTTTTAATGCCGATACAAGCCACCGGAAAGCAGGGATTAATCTAAAAAATTAATATAAAACCTTGCAGATCCAATTTTACTATTTATTAAATATATTTATTAAAATGCTTTTGCTATTAAAAAACACAAATACAAACACATTCAAACATTTTTTATTATTTTTTTGAAATATAAAACACTTCTAAAAAAATAAAATTTGCGAGAAAGGTAGAGAGATTACTTATATTTTTGCCCTGTCGACAAAAATATAAAAACCTTCTGTTTAAAACATATAATATACACATACATAAAAAATATAAATATATTAATTGTTTTAAACTGCTTATAAAAAACTGATATGTATTATTACATATCAGTTTTTTTGTGTACTATTTTTTACTCTCTACTGTTCTTATTCATTTTCTGTTCCGTGATATGTTATATATAAATAATTTGTTTGCGAAGGAAACTCTCCAGCCAGTGTATCAATTTTTTTTGAAACAGGAATAATTCCCATATTTTTTCGCATATTTCGTATATCTAACGCAGGTTTATTTAAAAGTTTTCCTATTAAATTATCTGAAAATCCTTCTTTTTTAGATTTTAAAATAGTAGATTTAAATTCTTCACATGCTTCATTTTGTGAATCTGCTGAAATATTTTTCAGCTCTTGTTCTGTTTTATAAATTCGTTCAATTTTTTCTAAAAACCATTTATCAATTTTTGTAATATCTGCAATTTCTTCTACCGATAAATTTTCTTGTAATGCTTGATAAATAGCAAAAACTCGAAGTGGTGTTGGATTTGCCAAAGATGATCGAACATCATCAAATGTATACGGATGATCAGAAATTCCTTGTGCTCCTGTTTGAAGCATTCGTAATCCTTTTTGTAACACTTCTTCAAATGTTCTTCCCAGTGCCATAACTTCTCCAACACTTTTCATTTCAGAAGAAATAATCTGTGAAACTTTTCTAAATTTATTTAAATCCCATCGTGGAATTTTTAACGCTACATAATCCAAAGATGGCTCAAAAAGTGTAGAAGTACACCCTGTAATAGTATTTGTAAGTTCGTCTAGTGTGTATCCAAGTGCAAGTTTTACAGCGACATATGCCAGTGGATACCCAGTTGCTTTACTTGCCAATGCAGAAGACCGAGAAAGTCTCGCATTTACTTCAATTACTCTGTATTTTTGAGAATTTGGGTCGAGTGCATATTGAATATTACATTCTCCTACAACTCCTAAATGTCGAATTGTTTTTATTGCAACCGTTCGTAACATTTGATATTCCTCGTTTGAGAGCGTTTGAGACGGAGCAATTACAATAGATTCCCCTGTATGAATTCCAAGTGGGTCAAAATTTTCCATATTACACACCGTAATACAGTTGTCGTTTCGGTCTCGCACTACTTCATATTCAATTTCTTTCCATCCTTTTAAACTTTCTTCTACTAATATTTGTGGAGAATATGCAAATGCATTTTTAATTAAAACTTCAAATTCTTCTTCATTATATGCAAACCCAGAACCTCCTCCTCCAAGAGTAAAAGCGGCTCGAACTAAACACGGAAATTTAATTTCTTTTAATGCTTTTCGTGCTTCTTCCGCAGTTTCACACGCTCGTGATTTTGGAAAACAAACTCCAATTTTTGTTAATTCCTCATTAAATACTTTTCGGTCTTCTGTTTTATCAATTGTTTCAACAGATGTTCCCAAAACCTTCACATTATGTTTTTTCAATACTCCTGCATGATACAACTCTGAACCACAGTTTAAAGCTGTTTGACCACCCCACGCTAGCATAATTGCATCGGGTTTTTCTTTTTCAATAATTCGTTCTACAAATTCTGGTAATACTGGTTGGAAATAAACCGTTACTCCATCTTGAGTAGAAGTTTGATTCGTTGCAATATTTGGATTCACTAAAATAATCTCAATATTTTCTTCTTGCAATGCTTCTATTGCTTGCGACCCTGAATAATCAAATTCTCCAGCTTCTCCAATTTTTAAGGCTCCTGATCCTAGCAGTAATACTTTTTTAACATTTGCAATATTTGGCATAAATTACGATAAGTTTAATGATTTTAATATTATTATATCTATAATATATCATTTAAAATAATAAATCTATAAATTTTTTATACACATTTTGCCCTGTATAATATTGTAAATTTGGTTTTTCAGATGCTTCCAATACAAAATATTCTTCTGGATTAGCAATATCTGGAACTATAATTTCTAAACTCATAACCGAAATATTTAAATATTTCGCAATTTTTATTGCAATTTTCTTTAAATTTTCAGGAAATGTAGAGCTCACATCTTTCATTGTTCCTCCTGTATAATAACTAGATTTTTTTCGCACCTGTAATTCTTCTCCTTTCTCTAAAATACTTTCAAAACTATACCCTTGTTTTAAAACAAATGCCTTTGTTTTAGAATCCATCGGAATCTTATTTACCCCATCAGATGCAGATTGTTTTCGCCGTGAAAGTTTTTTAATTAATTGTGCCACTGTTAATTTCCCATTTCCCATAATGATTGGAGGCTGTGTTTCTACAACAGAAATAACTTTATATTTCATGACCAAAACTCTATAAATAGTTCCTTCTTTTGATTCTTGTATTAAAACTTCGTTTGAACATTGTCGAATTCGAGAAAATTGTTTATGTAAAGTTTTATTATCTATAATATCATTTGATGTAATATTTTTTCGCATTGTTTTTAATACAACCTTTTTGTGTTCGGCTAAAAATGATTCAATTTTTGTTTGCTGAATATGAAATTCTGAAATTGGATAATGTACATTTAACCTATCCAACATTTTTAAAAAATATTTTTGATTTTGACAAATTTCTTGCATGATAGCAGATGTTTTTTCAGATAATGAACCATCACAATTTATCATTTGTCCTCCTAAAGATAACTCATAAATATCATCATTTATTTGTCGAACTTGAATTCCTTTTTTTAATGCTTCTTTAATAATCCCCTTTGTTTTACTTGAAAATTTATTCACTATTTCTCGAGAAACAAATAATTCTTCATTAATCGGTGTTTTATTTTTAACCATTAAAATAGGAGTTTTTACAAATCCTAATTGTTCATATAAACGCTGAGCTGGAATATTTGTTGCAACAACAGAAAGAAAAATTCGTTCTCGTTTTTTCTTTTTTGATTCTTGAATTGCATACTTCATAAGTGCTTTTCCCATACCCGTATACGGAGCGATTGAACTTACAACCACAGACCAAATACTTGTAGATTTTTTATCATCTTTAAATGCTGAAACATGGTCTAAAAGCATAAGCCCCCCATAAATTTCTTTTGTTTTTTTATCTTCTACTACATATACAGTTATTGATTCATGTTTTTTTGCAAACCAATTTTTTCGTAATGGAAGCATTTTCATTTTTATATACACTTTATTTAATTCTTCTATATCAAATTCTGTATCTGCTTTTCTTATAATAAATGTTGTTCGTAAAACTCTTCTATTCGAAAATTTTTCTATATCTAATTTATAAATATATGCAGGATTCAAGAAAAAATCTGCAGCATTACTTGTCATTATTAATTGCGGTTCTAGTGGATAAAATAAAATATTTCGCTCTATTTTTCGTTCTTTTTTTAATTCTGTAATAGTTTTTTTTATATTTGAAAAAGTTTCTCCAAACAAAAGTTTTCCCCAGCCACAATCTACAATTATATTTTCTTTCATTCCAAATCTGTTATAAAAATTTATGCAATGCTGTCACTCCTAAAAATATAAATATAGCCCCTGCTATTATATATTTCCAATTAACTTTTTCATCAAGAAAAATTGCAACAAGCACAACCGAAACAAGTGGGCTTGCCCCTGCAATAGGAAGCAATACAGATGCTTGTCCCATTAATGGATAAAATCCGTATCCCAGTGATGCAACTGCAATAGCCCAAACAATTCCTGTTACTAACAATTTCGGCTCAAATTGTAATTTTTGTTTTCGTATAATTTGAACAATTAGCGATAAAAAAATTCCAGTACATCCCATAACCATTCCTAACGCTCCAGAATTTAATTCATAATATGCTTTAAACATAGTGTTTAACACACCAAAACTTATAAGTGGAATAATCCCCCCAACTAAAATAGGTAAAATATTGATGATTTCTAGATTTGTAGATTTTTTTTCAGAAACAATTTTTGCTTTTTGCAACACTAAAACTCCCATAAAAATTATGAAAGCCGATGCAAACAAGTAATATAAATTTCCCGTTTCTCCCAATATTATAATACTTAATATTGAAGTTAAAAGCCCACTTGCCGATGCAATAGGAATGATTTGAGCCGCATTTGCTTTTAATTTTTCATAAGCAAATCCCATAGAAAAAATTGCTAGCGTCCAAATGAACCCCAAAATTATTCCAATAAAAATAGTATCATAATTATTTTTAGTAAAAATTTCTATATAATTATAAGAATTTATTCCAAATAAAAAATAACTTAAAATACTCATTGCAATTGTTCCTCCAATCGCGGTGAATAAAAAAACATTTTGAAATGGAATTTTCACAGAAAAATATCTGAATAAAAAATCCATAAATCCAAAAAACATCATTGGAAAAATCCCCCCGACAATAATACTACTTCCAAAAATATTGTTTATAATATCCATATTTCTACTCTTAATATTTTTTATGTACTCCCTAAAATCTTTATTGCGTCTATTTCAGAAATTCCACTTACTATCATTTTTTGTAAAATTTCATCTCTTTCTTTTTTTCATTTTTTCATTTTTTCATTTTTTCATTTTTTCATTTTTTGCTCGCACATCTAAAATAGTTTTTAAAAAATACTAAAAGCAAGCTTACTCGCCACAGATACAACTATTATATCTGGGTATGATGGTGAAACACAAGCTAAAACGCCACCCAATAATACACCTGCACCGTCATCAAAAACCATAATATTGCGACCTAAAACAAAAGAAGAGATTAGAGATGAGGAGATACAAAAGCAGATTGAGAGAGATCAATCTCATCCAGATTATGAAAGTAAAGAAACAATCCATCGAAGTATTCTCAAACAGATTAATGAAATTATCAAAAAAAAATAGTCAATAATTTACCTATATTAAAAACAAAAAAAAATAGCAGAAAATTAAATTTTCTGCTGTTTTTAAATATTTCTTACTTTTTATCCCAATAAATTATCTGCCACTTTATATTTTGGGTCTTCCTCAATATTTATTTCAATAATATCTTCTGCATTTAATAATAATTTTCTGCAATCTAATGACAAATGCTGTAAATGTAATTTTTTATTCACTTCTTTATATTTTTTTGTAAGACTATTAATTGCTTCAATCCCTGAATGATCCAAAATTTTAGCATTTTGAAAATCGATATATACATTTACAGGGTCAGAAATAATTTTTTCAGAAAATAATTCAGAAAAATTTTTACTCGATGCAAAGAAAATATATCCAGAAACTTTATGATGAATAGTTTTTTTATCATTAATATTTATAGAATCTTGAATTTCGATATTTGTAGATTTTTTCCAACTAAACACCAATGCCGAAATAACAATTCCTGAAATTACCGCAATCGCTAAATCTGTAAAAACCGTAATAATAGAAACAAACGCTAAAACAAATGCATCAGATTTAGGAATTTTGTTTAAAATTCGCAAACTCGACCACGCAAAAGTTCCAATAACCACCATAAACATCACTCCAACCAAAGCCGCTAAAGGAATTTGCTCTATTAAATTCGATCCAAAAAGAATAAAAGCAAGAAGACCTAACCCCGCAACAATTCCACCCCATCGTCCTCGACCATTCGAATCAATATTAATCATACTTTGACCAACCATTGCACATCCTCCCATTCCTCCAAAAAACCCAGTAACAATATTTGCAGTTCCTTGTGCTAAACACTCTTTATTACTTTGCCCACGAGTATTTGTAATTTCATCAATTAATGAAAGAGTCATAAGTGATTCTATTAAACCAATAAATGCTAATATTACAGCATATGGAATAATTACCCACAATGCTTCTAATGTGAATGGAATTTCTGGAATAGAAAAACTTGGAAATCCTGCTGCCATAGATCCCCCAGAAAGCATATCTTTAACGGTTGGAATATCAATTCCAAAAATAATAACTGCCAAAGTTACAACCACAATCGCCGCCAAGGCTGATGGAATTGCTTTTGTAAATTTTGGTAAAAAATGCATGATTGCCATTGTAAGCAGAATAAATGCTGACATTGGAAATAAAACATCAAAAGATAACCATGCTCCTGAACTATCCTTAAATTGTGTAAATTGTGCTAAACCAATAACAATAGCTAATCCATTTACAAATCCAAGCATTACGGGGTGAGGAATAATTCGTGCAAATTTTCCAAGTTTAAACACACCAAATGTAATTTGAATAAGTCCCATTAAGACAACCGTTGCGAATAGATATTCAACTCCATATTGTGCTACAAGTGAAACCATAACCACTGCCAATGCTCCTGTTGCTCCAGAAATCATACCTGGTCTTCCACTTAAAAGTGCTGCTATCAAACTTACCATAAATGCAGCATATAACCCCACTATTGGGTCTACTCCCGCAACAAATGCAAAGGCAATTGCTTCTGGCACTAAAGCCAATGCAACCGTTAAACCAGAAAGAGTATCATTTTTCCAATTATTTGGAGATAAATAATTTTTAATTTTTTCAAACATGAATATATAAATAATGAACAAGATAATATGTAAATATAATTTAGCATGTTTGGTTTTATATAAGAAAATTATTCTATATAGATTATATTTTTTGTAAAATATAAAAGTTTTCTAGAATAAATTTTCAAAATAATATAGTGTACACCTACACTCTTTAACATTAAGAAATGGCAATTACTCCTCAAATTCCCCCACATTCGCTCGATGCAGAACATTCAGTTCTTGGAGCGTTATTGATTGATCCAAATGCTTTAATGAAAATTTCTGATTTTTTACGAATAGATGATTTTTATTCACAAGGAAATCAAGATATATATGAAATAATTTTAAATTTATCTAATTTACGAAAACCAATAGATTTAATTACAGTGCCAGAAGAACTAAAGAAAAAAAATTTACTCGAACCAATTGGTGGAGTAAGCTTTCTTGCAGAATTAATGACAATTGTTCCATCAGCTGTAAATATCTTAGAATATGCACATATTGTAAAACAAAAATCGACACTGCGAAAAATGGTAGTTGCAGGGCAAAAAATTACTTCTTTTGGATATGAAGAAGATGAAAATATTGAAAGCTTACTAGAACAAAGCGAAAAAGAAGTTTTTACAATTTCTCAAACTTTTTTGAAAAACAAATTTATTCCTATAAATGAAATTTTATCGGGACGGTTTGAAATTTTTTCTGAACGACATGACAACGACGATGAAGATTTAGATATTGGAGTGAAATCAGGATTTGGAAATTTGGATAAAATACTCGGTGGATTTCAACCCTCAGATTTAGTTATTTTAGCAGCTCGACCATCAATGGGGAAAACTGGGTTTGCTTTAGCCGCAGCAATAAATTCTGCTGATTTCTATGGGAAATCAATCGGAATATTTTCATTAGAAATGTCAAAAGAACAATTAGTAGACAGAATGTTTGCAAATATTTTACAAGTAGATTCATATAAACTACAAAAAGGACAATTATCTGATGATGAGTTTATGCGAATGGGACCTGCTATGGATAAACTTTCAAAAATGTCAATTTATATTGATGATACCGTTGAATCAAGTATTTCTGCACTTCGTGCAAAAGCCAGACGACTTCAAATGGAACATGGATTAGATATGATTATTATTGATTATTTGCAATTAATGTCTACAGGAAATCCACAACTTGCAGGAAATAGAGTATTAGAAATTGCAGAAATTTCACGAAGTTTAAAAGCATTAGCACGAGAACTTCATATTCCAGTTATGGCACTTTCACAACTTTCTCGAGGAGTGGAATCTCGACCAGATAAAAGACCAATGCTTTCAGATTTGCGAGATTCTGGAGCAATTGAGCAAGATGCAGATGTTGTAATTATGATTTATAGAGATGAATATTATAATAAAGATACTGATAAACCAGGAATAACAGAATTACTTATTCGAAAACATAGAAATGGTGAAGTTGGTGAATGTGAGCTTAAATTTGATAAAGCTAAAATGAGATTTTTAGAACTTGACCCACAAAATGATTACTAAAAATTTTACCAAATAATTAATAAAACCGAAATTCCAATTTCAAGCAAAGAGAGTATTTTTATCAATTTGGGAATTACTGGCGTTATCAAAAGCAATTTTTATTTCTGCACCATGTTTTGTAAATGCAAAACTGAGACCTATTTCCCCGTATTCAGTCATAAATTTCTGGATATTCAGAAAAAAAGATAAATCCATCACGACGGTTTTCGGTTACTGCTCCCAGAAATTTCTGAAATATTTTTTCGAGGAGCATTCCACTCATTACCCATTTGAATTTCTGCCCATAGTTCCCCTTCATATTTTTTAAAATCCCGAAGAAAAATCTTTATCAACAGATTATGAAATAATATCACAATAATAATGATTTTAAAAGAGATTTTATTCACTCTTGATATTTTATACTTGTTATATGTAATATATAAAAAGAAACCAGGTTATAAATAGATATTTAGAATAATTATATGAAAGGATATTTAGTTTTAGCAGACGGAAAAACATTTGAAGGAGAATTATTTGGGTCAAAAAAAGATACTCAAGGTGAAACAGTATTTACAACTGCAATGGTTGGATACGAACAAACTCTTACAGATTCGAGTTTTCAAGGGCAAATTCTAACATTTACCTACCCTATGATTGGAAATTATGGAGTACCAAGTGAAAAACGAGATAATTATGGACTTTTAAAATATTTTGAAAGTGAAAAAATTTCTGTTCGAGGTGTTGTTGTGTGTGAATATTCAAAAAATTTCTCACATTATCGAGCAGAAAAAAGTTTTACTCAATGGCTAGAAGAAAAAGATATTAGTGGTATTTCAGGGGTTGATACTCGAGAATTAACAAAATATTTACGAGATAATGGATCGCAAGCGGGACATATTGTTTCTTCATTAGACAATATTAAAGAGTGGGAAAATACAAATGAAAAAAATCTTGTTGCTGAAGTTTCAACTTCAACAATTAAAAAATATACTCCTGAAAATCCAATTGCAACAGTAGGAGTTTTTGATTTTGGAATTAAACTCAATATTATTAGAGAGTTTCTAAAAAGAAATATAGAGGTTGTTTTATTACCATGGAACACCGATATTACAACTGAAAAATTTCAACAAAATAATGAAAAGTTTGATGGAGTATTCTTTTCAAATGGACCAGGTAACCCAGAAATAATTGCAGAAACAGTTCAAAAAAATATTATATTTGCATTAAAAAATACACTGCCTCTTTGGGGAATTTGTTTAGGAAATCAACTTTTATCATTAGCAATTGGAGGAAAAACAAAAAAAATGAAATTTGGAAACCGAGGAGCAAATGTTCCTTGTAAAGAAACTGCAACGGGAAGATGTTTTATTACATCACAAAATCATGGATACGAAGTTGATGGAGAATCTCTTCCAGAAGGATGGAAAGTTTCATGGTTTAATTTAAACGATAAAACAGTAGAAGGAATTACTCATAAATCTCTCCCCGCAAATTCAGTACAATTTCATCCAGAAAGTTGCCCCGGCCCAGAAGATGCTAACGTATTATTTGATGATTTTATTTCAACTGTCTTGAAATATAAAAAATAATAGATATTTTTTCATTTTTTATACCACTACTAATGTTTACTTTTTTTACAGAATCATCAAATTTTTATTACACACTTATTACAGCCTCACTGTGTATTGCAATATATATTATTACCAAAAAAATATTTATTGCATATAAAACTGAGAAAGAAAGCATTAAACAAGCACTGCAAAAAACACAAAAATCTCTTTCTCTTCGACAAAATTTTACTCTAAAAAAAGATGACAAAAAATATGATGCTATTGTTAAAAATATAAAGACCACAAACATACCTGAAAACATAACAAGCCAAGCAACAAAAGAGTCTCTAGATTCGTTAAATAGAATTGGAGAAATTTCAAAACTTACACAACGAGCAGAAGTATTAATTGGACAAAAACAATATAAAGAAGCTGAAAAAATTATGATTCAAGCTCTTTCTTATGATGAAACTCATAAAAAATCATTAGAAATTATTTCTCAAATATACCTTTCTCTCGAACAGTATTCAAAAGCTATATTTTTTCTTGAAAACTTTTTTAAATACCACAAAGAAAATGTCGCAACATGTAACAACTATGCACTCGCACATTTTTATACAAAAGATTTCCCAACAACCATTTCGTATTATTCAAAAGCAATTGCCCTTGAACCTGATAATGCTATTCGATATGAAAATTTAGGAAAAATATTTATTGCACTTGAAAACTATGAAGATGCAAGTAAATGTTATATAGAAGCCTCTAAACTTGATATTAAAAATATTGAATATCATAAAATTATTGCGGACTGCCTCAGAAAAGAAACAAATTATGTAGAAGCAAAAAAAAGGTATGAGAAAATTTTAGAATTTTCTCCATATGAAAAAACGACACTACAAGCTCTTGAAGATTTAAAAAAACTTGGATTTTAAATAACTATTACTAATTTTTCACACGTCACGTTATGCATGAATTATTACAACCGTTAACAGATTGGTCACTTCAAATACTAGAACAATTTGGAATGATTGGACTTTTCATATTTTCTTTTACAGAAAGTCTCTTTCACCCTATTCCTGTAGATCCAATTTTAGTGGCAATGAGTGCTATGGAAAAATGGACAAATCTCGATATATTTTTTTGGGCAACTCTAGGAAGTATACTCGGAGGACTAATGGCTCACTTTGCAGGATCTACTTTTGGAAAAAAAGTATTTATAAAATTTTTTAGCCAAGAAAAATTTGAAACAGGTAAAAAATTTATGGAAAAATGGGGAGTCTGGAGTGTAATTTTTGTTGCAGTTACTCCACTTCCATTTAAAGTAATTGCATGGATGGCTGGAATTTTGCATATGAACAGACTCTCTTTTTTTATAGCTGAAGTAATTGGAAGATCTGGAAGATTTTTGCTTGTTTTATGGCTCTTTAAAATGATTAAAAATTGGTAATATATTAAATAATTATGACTCACACAATGAACATTACACGAAAATTAGGTTCTGAAATTTTATTAGAAGGAATTTTACACCATGGAGAAACTACTATTTTTGGATATCCTGGTGGATCGGTAATTCCACTCTATGAAACTCTTCGAAAATATCCAGAAATAAATCATATTTTAGTACGACATGAACAAGGTGCGGCTTTTGCGGCAAACGGATATGCACGAGTCAATAGAAAACCTGGAGTATGCCTTGCAACATCTGGACCAGGAGCAACAAACCTTTTAACGGGAGTTGCTGATGCATATATGGATTCTATTCCACTTATTATCCTTACTGGACAAGTATTTTCAACACTTCTTGGAACAGATGCGTTTCAAGAAGTTGACAGTTTAGGAATTTTTCTTCCAGTTGTAAAACATTCATATTCTGTTACATCTGCAAAAAATTTAGCACAAGTAATTTCTGAAGCTTTTCATGTTGCAAATACAGGACGACCTGGTCCAGTTCATATTGATATAACAAAAGATGCATTTTTAGAAGAAGTTGATTTTAATGGATTCCCCCCCGTAAATATTCCAGCATATAACCCAACAATTTCTGCAAATATAAAACAATTGGAAAAAGTTGTAAAAGTTATACAGCAAGCCACCCGACCAATAGCAATTGTGGGACAAGGTGCTCATATTTCTCACGCAGAAAAAGAGGTCTTAGAATTTTTAGAAAAAAGTGGCATTCCCTACACAGAAACTCTTTTAGGACTTTCTACGGTACCACACGCACATCCAAAAAACTTAGGTATGCTTGGAATGCATGGAACAGTTCCCGCAAATTATGCAGTACATAATGCAGATTTAATCATATCTTTAGGCTCTCGATTTGACGACAGAATTACAGGAAAACTTTCAGAATTTACACGAGCTGCAAAATTTATTCATTTTGATATTGATCCCGCAGAAATTGAAAAAAATGTAAAAGTAACACACGTACCGGTTGTTGGAGATTTAAAATTATCACTACAAAAAACTATACCACTTCTTGAAAAAACTGAATTTCCTACATGGATAAAACAAATTGAAATGTGGAAAAAAATATATTCTATGAAAAAAATTAGAGAACTAAATAAAAGCAAAGCCTGTGGAAAAATGAGAGCATGTCGAGTAATTGAAATATTAAAAGAAGAAACAGAGGGAAATGCAGTAGTTGTTTCAGATGTAGGACAGAATCAAATGTGGACTGCACAAGAATACAAAGCAAACATACCAAATTCTTTGTTGTTTTCTGGAGGACTTGGAGCTATGGGGTGTTCTCTTCCAATGGCAATGGGAGCAAAAGTAGCAAAACCAGAGAGAGAAGTTTGGAGCATTTCTGGAGATGGTGGTTTTCAAATGAATCTACAAGAAATGATGACACTTATCCAAGAAGGAATAGCGGTAAAAATAATGGTAGTGAATAATAATTATTTAGGGATGGTTCGGCAATGGCAAGAAATGTTTGAAGGTGGATATAGTTATGTAGACATGCAAAATCCAGACTTTGTAAAACTCGCAGAAGCATATGGAATTCCTGCCTTTAAGGCCACAACAGAAAAAGAAGCACGAGAAGCTATAAAAAAATGTAGAAAAATTGAAGGACCTACGTTTATCGAATTTTTAATAGGAAAAGAAGAAAATATTTTTCCTATGGTTCCGCAGGCAAAAAGCTTGGGAGATACACAAATTACTGAATAAAAATACTTTGAAATTTGCCTAAAATTATCATTTATGATAGAATAGTTATACTAAATTTAATGTGTAACTATTTTAATCATGTCTAAAAAAGTATTTTTGTGTGGAATTGGAGGGAACGGAATGAGTGCACTCGCACGATATTTTTTATCTGAAAATTACGAAGTTTTTGGGAGTGATATAGAAGATTCTGCAATTACAGATAATTTAAAAAAAGAGGGTATTACTTTTTTTAACGAACAAAAAAGTGAAAATATTACAGAAAATAATTTTGATTTATTTATATATACAGAAGCTATTCCAGAAACTAATCCTGAATTTTTAGCTGCAAAAAATAAAAAAATAGAAACAAAAAAATATTTTGAAATGATTGGAGAAATATCAAAAAATTACTATACAATTGCCGTAAGTGGTTCGCATGGAAAATCGTCTACGGCTTCTATGCTGGCAACAATTTTACGAGATTCTGAAAAAGAAGTTATTTCAATTGTTGGAGCAAATATTCATGATTGGGGTGGGAAAAACTTTATGAAAGCAAATGAAGGAGCGAGTGATGGAATGCCAACAAAAAAATATTTTGTAGTAGAAGCATGTGAATACAGAGACTCTTTTTTAAATATCGAACCAAATAGTATTGTTGTGACAAATACAGACCCAGACCATTTAGATTATTTTGAAACAGAAGAAAATTATTTTGCATCATTTAAAAAATTTTTAACAAAACTTCCACAATTCGGATCTTTTATCTCTTTTTTACAAGGAGAAAATATCATGAAAATATTACCAGAAAATTTTCACCCACGAAAATATGGAGCTGAAAATTCAATAGATGAAGTACCGACACTTCAAGTTTTAGGAAGTTTTCAAAAATTAAATGCGGCATGTGCAATAGAAGCAGCAAAAGCATTAAAAATTTCAGAAAAAGATGCTATAGCCTCTTTAGAAAAATATAAAGGATTAGCTCGTCGATTTGATATTGTTGCAAAAGTTGGAAATATTACAATTATTAATGATTATGCACACCACCCAACGTCGCTTAAAATGGCTATTCATTCAGCAAGAGAATATGTAAAAGCCAATAAATTAAAAAAATTATGGGTTGTTTTTCAACCACATCAATATTCACGAACTCGAAGCTTTGAAAGCAAATTTATTACTGTTTTTAAAGAAGCCGATGAAGTATTAATTCCAAATATTTTTGAATCTCGTGATACACAAGATGATATTTTAAAATTTGATATTCAAGAATTTGTTACAAAAATAGAGGCAGACATGACTTATGTTGAAAAAAAACGATCGAATGTGTGGGGAAGAGGTCCAAAAAAACGAGGACAAATTTTTTATAAAAAACAAGCACGATTTACCAATGGATTTGAAAATACACTAAAAATACTAGATGATTATGCCTATGACGGCGATGTTGTATTAGTAATAGGAGCAGGAGATGTACATAAAATATCTGAAGCATTTATAGATAGTAAATCGTAATATGAAACATAACGCTGATAAAAATCAACGAAAATATAAAATATTACAATCTATTGTTGAAATTTTTGTTTCAACCGCAAACCCTGTAGGGAGTAAGTTTTTAAAAGAAGAAGCTAAAATTAATTTATCCACTGCGACACTTCGAAACGAAATGGTTCTGCTTGAAAAAGAAGGATTTTTAATGCAATCTCATATTTCTTCTGGACGAATTCCAACAGATAAAGCCTACAGATTTTTAGTAGATACAATTAATATTTCACCAGTACAGGGAGAATCATTTAAAAATGAATTTAACACAGTAGCACTTAAATATTTTCAAAACAAACAGGCTGACCAAAATGTATATGATATTGTTTCTATTTTGTCACAATTAACTCCCAATATTGCATTTGCAACAATTCCCTCTTCTGAAAAAATGTTTTTTTTGGGTTTATCTCAAATGATAATGCAAAGTGAATTTTCTTCTGGAGTACAAGATATAAGTGGTGTATGTAAAGTTTTAGAAGAAGATTTACATACGTTTCTGTCCTCTTTAGATATACGGAAAACAAAAATGATCTCTACTGAAACATGCGAAAATACAAATTATGCGCATACGAATGCTAATTTATGCGAAATTTATGATATTGAATTATTTATTGGACACGAAAATATTTTACCAGGAATAGATTCTTGCTCACTCATTGTATCTAAAACCCAAAATGGTGAATATTTTGGAATATTAGGTCCTGTACGAATGAATTATTCTCGAAATATTGTTGCTATGAAAGAAGCTCAAAAATTATTTCTTCAATTAGGAAATATTTAAAACAATATACCCGTTAAAACTATTCAACAAAAGAAGGTTCCAAGGCTAATTTCTTCTCCTCTTCTTCTTTTTTTGCTGCAACTACTGGATCCTCTCCTCCACGAATAATCCAATGTCCTCGAGATTGGTATATAGATTTAAAAATATCCTTATATAAATCTTTATTATCTTGTTGTACGGTTCTATAAAACTGAGATGTAAATCCTGCAACACTATGCGACACAACTTGTACACTTCCTGCCGGACGCGAAGAGTCGTATGTTATTTTTGAAGCTAAAGCCCCTCTATAGTTTGATGTAAATGGTCCAAAAATTTTAACGTCTCTTCCTATCGGCTTTGTTCCGTAATAATGAAAAAATAATTCATTATTGTTGCGACCACCTCTTCTTGTTTGCAAAAGCAAAGCATTTCCAGATGTGTTTTTAAATTTAAAATCTTTAATTGGCGAATAAATTGTTGCATCACTTCCATGCGGTGCGTAATAACTTATTGCATATGAATGATTATGTCGTTCTACAATTTCCATTCCTGCCAACATAGAACCTCTATATGCGGTAGACGAGACTTGGCATAATCCTCCACCATATTCTGGAACAACTTTAGAACCTAAAATTACTAATTCAGAAACATATCCTGTTGTTCCATCAATATCTCCTAATTGTTCATTAAACGAAAAAGTGTAATTATTTGGAATTAAATATCCATTAAATTTACTTGCACCATTGGTAATATTTATAACTCTTTTATAACTCGAACCCGTAAAATCTGAACGACCAACAGAAACAAGTTCAAGAATTCCTAATTTTTTTAGCTCATCATCATTCACTGTAATTATTGGCTCTATTTTTTCTACATCAATATTTACATAAGAAATATTATTTTCTATAGCCGATGCAATTAAATTAACAGTTGAATCAATATTTACCAAAATTCCTGCTTGTCCATAACCATCAAAAATAATTTTTTGTTCTTCATTTTTAGAAATAATAACATCACTTTTTTCTTGATTTAAAAATGGAACAATTTTTTTTATTACATATTTTCTAATTTTTTGCTTATTTATAATATTATTATTTGTATTGTTTTCTTCTCCACTATTATCAATTAATACATTTAATTTTTCTATATTATTAAGATTATTATTTTGAGATATAAATTTTTTATTTTTATATTCTATCACAGATTCATCTATATCATCTGCAAAGCAAAAAGAATAATTTTTTATTGTATTCTTCATTTCCTTTTCAGTTTTTTTATCTACAAAAATATCAACATTTTGTATAACAAGATGTTGATATTCATATTTTAAACGAAGGGAACCTGAATAATCTGAAACCTCTGCAAAAGTAAGATGCATAGATGCAAGCATTACTACTCCTCCAATATATATATAATTTTTAATACTCATAATAAATTACCAATTAAGATTTTTTAACCAATCTTTTTGCAACAATATATTCGATAATATAATAAAAATATCTCCTCTTGTTAATATTGCTTCTTTATCCATTCCAATTAACCACGACGGTACAAGTCCAGATTTTTCTAACACTTCCACATATGGAACGTACCATTCAACCCCTCTATCATGTGCAATTTTTTCAGCATTTTCTATAGTAATATAGTGAAAAGAAAGTGCCAGGACTTTATATGCTTCTACCAGATTTATAGCTTGTGCTGGTTTATAAACATTTCCATCGTACCCTCTCACAATAGATCTCGCTTCTAAATTTTGAACAAATGGAGTAAACCAATCATCAAATGCTACATCAGAAAAATTTGAAAGTTTTAAACAATCTCCTAAAAGTAATGTGTCTTCTCTTGCAATGGTCACAATCTTTACAAACTCTGCACGAGAAACAACTGAATCCAATCGAGCATCTCCACTCATATTATCTCCATTTACAATTCGTTGTTCTGCCAAATCAATCAAACTATCATATGCTCTATTATTTGATGATGCATCTTTAAATAAGTCTAAAGACACTCCAAATCCTCGTTGGTCTGGATAACGAATATATGTTTCTTCTGGACATTTTAAAATTGTCTCTTCTGGTTTTGCAACATCTGAATTTCCGATCTTTCGCAATTTATTCACAGTATCTACATGGCTTCCTCCTCCAGATGAACGAAATCCTCCAGATGAACGAACTTCAACAGATGAACGAACTCCAACAGTTGCAACACTCGGAACAAATGCGGTAACAATCACTCTTTGTGTTTTTGAAGAACTAATACGTACATCACTTAAGACATTATTTTCGGTATAAATAACTGAAGTATCAATAGCTGATATAAATTCTGATGTATCATTTGCAGTTACATTTACGATACATTTAGTACCTTCTGGCATAACCGAATCAAGTTTTTGAGATAAAATACCAGTTTCCACATCAAAATCTAAATATTTTTCAAGAGGTGCATTCAAATTTCCATTTGTACCATAACAAATTTCATCTGGATCACCTGTTCCCGGATTTGTTAATGCATTTGCAGTGATAATAACTTTTTTAGGATTTATGGCTAAAGATCTTGCTTCAAAATTATATATCAATTGATTTTTCACCGGAGACCTCAATTCAATTTCTTTATGACAAAACATTACTTCAGAACCAGGAACTCCAATAATTTGACATTTTTGTTTTTGAACTGCCGGAGCTTTATTTTCAAAAATAGGTTGTTTCGGTCGTATATCTTCCTGTAAATTCAGAATTAAACTTGAAGTTGATACCGATACGGCTACATCATCTCGCAATGCAAAAGAAATATTACTTAATGCAAAGCTTTCATCGGTACTCTTAAATAATAAAGACGGAGATTTAAATAGAATAATAAAATTTGGAGTTGTTTTTACCGAAAAATTTCCATTAAAACTGTTTTTAATACTTACACGTACCGATTTTTGAAAATATTCATCATACGATTCGTTTTTATCTAAAGATTCTTGAGATTGTGGAAAAAATGCACTGAACGATAAATATTTTGGTTCATCTATTTTTCGTTTTTCACACAATACTATATTATATTTACTTAAGACAGATCCCTCTGAATAATTCGGATTAGCAACCAAATAAAAAAATCCAACAATAGAAGTTCGCTCTTTATGTAAAATTGGTGTCAAATCTGTTTGATCTAGACCATAACACCCTTCTCCAAAATCAGACAATAACTTTGGAGTATTATTTTCTGATGTATTTATTTCGCCTGTTAATGCGGGTGGAAGACCTATAGAATAGGTATTCTGCGAAACTGACACGAGTAATAGTGCGGATAAAAATAAAAAATATTTACTATTAATCAATTTTAGTATGTTGCTCATTTTATTCATATAATGTT
>DQTD01000034.1 GCA_016839105.1 Candidatus Altimarinota bacterium | reverse complement strand
CAAAAAATTAAAAATTCAAATGATAAAAAATCAGATTTAATTAAAAAAGGTGTTTCGTTTTTGTTAACTCGTCTTATTAAATAATTCTTATTACTACAAACGCATGGCTTTAAAGTCTACTACAAAAATTCGGTTATTTGTTTCCTCAGAGCAAGAAAAAGAGGTTCTTTCTTTTTTACAAGAAAATGAGGTAATGGAAATTACTTCATCAAGAAAAGAACAACGAAAGGATGTGAGTCATGATGCAGAGTTTTCAGTCTCAAAATTAGATCTTGCAATTAAATATTTATCTTCGTTTGTTGAAAAAAAACCGGGCTTAAGAAATACGGTATTAGGTGAGAAAATTGAGGTGTCAGAAGTTGAGGTAAATTCAGTTTTGTCTTCGTTTGATTGGAATACTATTGTTGAAAAAGTTACAAATTTAGAAATAAAATCTACGGATACATTGAGAGAATTATCAGAAGTAAAGAATCAATTAGTACCTTTTTCAGTTTTTGAGAATTGTGAAATATTAAATCTATTAGGGAGATTTAGTCCATTGTTTTTTTCTGCTCCAACTCGTAATATTGAAAAAATTCAAGAGGAAATATTGAAAATATCTAAAGAATTAGATTTATCTATTGTAGAAAAAGGGGAAAGAGTAACGGCGTTTGTTGTATTTGCAGAAGATAAAGTTTTGATGGAGGTTCGATCTATTCTTGTTAAATTATCAGGGTCAGAAGTTTCTGTTGCAGAAGGCTTATCTCCAAAAAAAATTGTATTAGAATTGAAAAAAAATAAAAAAAAATTAGAGGATATTTTGTCTGGAATTGAAAAAGAATCAAAAAAGCTTGCTGAAAGCTTAAATTCATTAAAAATTGTATATGATAAATTTGCATCTGAATCAGCTATTGAGTATACTTTGCGAATGATTGAAGTTGGTAGTTTTGTATCAATAATTGAGGGGTGGGTTATTGCTTCTGAATTGAATAATATTGAAAGTTCTCTTTCAAAAAAATATAATAAAGCAATTGCTATTGAAATTATTGAAAAATCGGAAGGAGAGGTTGAACGGGTAGTGTTAAATCCTTCAAATCTTATAGCTCCAATTATGGAAGTTACAAAAATGTTTGGAACCCCAAAGATTGAAGAGGTTGATCCTACTCCGTATTATGCATTTTTCTTTTTAGTATTTTTTGGTTTTTGTTTGACTGATGCTGGGTATGGGTTAATTTTAATTGCGATGACAAGTTTTGCACTTTCGTTAAACCTTCCTTTGGAAAAATCAGTAATCAACATGATTCGAATGTTTATGTATGGAGGTGTTTCTACTGTGGTAATGGGAGCTTTGTTTGGGGGGTGGTTCGGACTAACTCCGGATCAAGTCCCTGAGATATTTACATATATGGCAGATGATGGGAAAAGAATGTTTTTGGGTCAAATATTTGACCCAATGACAGATTTAGTTTCTAAAATCATGCCATTGGCTTATATATTAGGGGTTATACATTTGTCTCTTGGGTTGTATCTTTCTGGGCTTATTGCGTGGAAAGCAGGAGATAAAAATAGAATGTTGTTTGTAACAATCCCAATGATTTTAATGTTTATTTTTGCATCACTTACATGGGTTGCAGGAATCGAATCTCTTCGGTATGCATTTTATGCTTCACTTATCACAGCAATGTGGGGGCTTGGAGGGTCTGGTAATCCAGTTATTCGAATGTTAAAAGGGGTTGGGAGTTTGTTAAATGAGTCATTAGGTTGGTTCTCAAATATTCTTTCATATTCTCGGTTATTTGCACTTGGTCTTGCTACGGGTATTATAGCGATGTCGTTTAATATTGTTGCAATGACTATGGGGAGTATGGTTCCAGGTGTTGGGGGTTGGGTAGTGATATTTATTGTTCTAGCCTTTGGTCATACATTAAATATTGCATTAAATGTATTAGGGGCATATGTTCATTCTTCTCGTCTTCAATTTGTGGAATTCTTCGGAATGTTCCTGGAAGGAGGAGGAAAGATTCTTAAACCGTTAAGAAAAGTTTGTCGATTTCGACACACTTCTTAAATAAATTCATATTTCATTATTATTTTACTTTTTTTTTATGGAATTCGTTGATTCAGGTCTATTTTGGGCATTTTTAGGAGCTTGTATTGCTGCAGTT
The DNA here is from genome assembly GCA_016839105.1 of Candidatus Altimarinota bacterium. GTDB lineage: Bacteria > Patescibacteriota > Gracilibacteria > CAIRYL01 > CAIRYL01 > SZUA-1403. Next base: position 13,666 of record DQTD01000034.1, on the reverse strand, counting down.
GCAGGAGCTGTTGGGTCTGCTATTGGTTCAGGTATCGTTGGTCAAGCTGCTACAGGATTAGCATCTGAGAAACCAGAATTAGGAATGAAGGCAATTATTCTTGAAGCACTTCCTGGTTCACAAGTTATTTATGGATTTGTAGGGTTATTTTTTATTGTTTATGTGGTGCTTCCTAAATATGAAGTTCTTACTGCTATTCAGGGAATTCAAATTTTATTTGCATCTATTCCTGTTGCAATTTCAGGGGTTGTTTCTGGGTTTTATCAAGGGAAAGTGCTCGCAGGTTCTATGGCAATGCTTGCAAAAGATGAAGGATCTTTTGCTAATGCAATGATTATGGGAGCAATTGTTGAAACAGTAGCGGTTCTTGGTCTTCTTGGAACTATTTTAATGCTTTTAAAAGTATAATTTGGTTAAATATGTTTGTGGGAAGAGTATTTTTCTTCTCACAAACTTTTTTTAAATATTTGTTTATCTTTTAAATTTTACACAATGGCACTGGCTGATATAATTCAATTGGTATCTTTTGAAAAAGATGCAAAAATTGCACGAATGAAAGAGTCTCAAGAAAAAGATATAAAAATCTTATTGGAAGAGGCTACTGCACGTGGAGAAAAATATTCGATTCAAAAGTTTGAAGAATTTGAAATTTTTCAAAAAGCATTAGAAAAAAGAACTGATTCAGATATAGTTCGAAATGAAAAAATTAAAACTGCAGAGTTTATAAAAAAAATTTCAGAGGAAGTATTTTTTGCACTGAAAAAAGAAATTATGTCACTTTCTGAAAAAGATCAAATTACTTTTTTTGCAAATGAAATTGCTAAAATTTCGGATACGAAAGGGGATATTCTTGCGAGAGGAACATCTGTTTCTGTTTTAGAAAAAGCTGTTAAAAATGCTAATAAAGACTTTTTAGTTATTGATGGTAAAGGGAATGGAGGATTTATTTTTAAAGGAAATGGGTTTACTTCAGATTTTACTATTTCTTCTCTTATTGATGGAGGCTTTAAAGATAGGAATGAAGCTGATCTTGTAGAAAATTTATTTACATAACCTTTTATAAATGAGTCAATTAATTCACGCCGTTGCAAGAATAAGAGCCATGGAATCAGAGCTTCTTACTCAAAACTCAGCAAATAGAATGATTTCTGCGTCTTCTTTTGAATCAGCGTATGCTGTTTTAGATGAACTAGGGTATGCAAAAGAATCTTCTGTTTTTAGAGATGTATATAATTATGAGGGGGCAATAGAAGCTGGGTTATTTCAAACTTCTCAAATTTTTAAAGCTTTTGATATAAAATCTGTTCAACGAATTCTTACTATTATTTTTGATATACAAAATATTATTTTGTATATCAAAGCATTAGATAAAAAATCTGAAACAAATGTTGAAACGTTAGTTGATTCTTCTGAGGTAATTTCTTATGGGTACTATTCAAAAGAAATATTAGATAATGCATTTATTAATAATTCAGTTCCATCTGATTATGTAGAGTTATTACATCTTATAAAGGAGCTTGATAAATATGATTCTTTATTTGAAAAAGAAAATATAGTAGAGGTTAAATTATTTGAACTTGCGAGAAAAGAAGCAGGGAAAAATTATTTTTTATTATCATTTTTATCTAAAATAAAAGAATCTCAAGGGTTAAAACGAGATATATTAATAGATTCTGAAGAGATTCTAGAAAAAAAATATTCAGAATATAAAAAACTTATAACTTCCGTTTTTAAATACACATCAAAGCAAGAGCAAATTTCTATTTTAGAAATTTTACTTGACGAAGAAATGGTTTCGTTTTTGAAAAGAGAATCAGCGGGAAAGATAGATGGATATGAAGTGCTTTTTTCATTTTTTTGGCGAAAAGAGCGAAATGCGAGGGTTATTCGTTCTATATTATTAGCAAAAAAATCTGGATTTTCTCCAGAGTCAATTAAGGCTGAATTTAATGCATTTATTTTTTAATTTTTAAGAATGAAATATTCTATTAGTGTTATTGGAAAAAAAGAAGAAATACTTGCATTTAAAGGGGTTGGGGTCGATACTTTTTTTGTAAATACATCTTTGGATGTTGAAGGGTTATTGTTGAAGTTTCGAAAAGATAAAACGGTTACCTATGCCGTGATATTTTTATCAGAAGAATTGTTTCAAGGAATTTCAAAAGATGTTCTTGATAGAGTTACTGAAGGAGCTTTGCCTGCTATTATTCCTCTTCCTGGAATAAATGGGTCAACAGGATTTGGGGATACTCGAATGCGAGAATTTGTAAAACGAGCAGTTGGAAGTGATATTTTTGCAAGCTAATTGCAAGAGGTATTCTTCAATTATTATTTATTTTTAGTTCTATATTATGTCAGAAAATACAGGAGTTATAGTTAAAGTTTCTGGTCCACTGGTAGTGGCGAAAGGAATTAAGGCGCCAAAAATGTTTGAAGTAGTTCAGGTTTCAGAATTGAAACTGATGGGAGAAATTATTGAAATTTTAGGAGACGAAGTTTCTATTCAAGTATATGAAGATACTGCAATGGTTGGACCAGGAGAAGTTGTATATGCAATGGGTCAAACAATGACAGTAGATTTAGCACCAGGTCTTTTGACATCGATTTATGATGGAGTTCAGCGACCTCTTTTAGAATTAGAAAAACAATCGAATTCATATTTTATTAAAAGAGGTATTGCAGTTCCTGCGTTGGATTATTCTAAAAAATGGGATTTTATTTCTGTTGTAAAAGTTGGAGATACTGTTGTTGCGGGGGATGTTATTGGAACGGTTCAAGAAACAACTTTAATTGAGCACAAGATAATGCTTCAACCTGAATCGAAAGGGGGAGTAATTAAATCTATTAAAAAAGGTTCGTTTACTATTACAGATATTGTTGCTGTTTTAGATTCAGGAGAAGAAATTAAAATGCTTCAAAAATGGTCTATTCGAAAAGCGCGGCCAACAAAATCTAAACGAATTCCACTTGAGCCACTTGTGACAGGAGGGAGATCAATAGATACGTTTTTTCCCCTTGTTAAGGGGGGAGCTGCCTGTATTCCTGGTCCATTTGGATCTGGAAAAACAGTTACACAGCAAGGTCTTGCTAAATATTGTGATGCTCAAGTAATTGTATATGTAGGATGTGGAGAGCGAGGAAATGAAATGACAGATGTACTTGTTGAGTTTCCTCAGCTGAAAGATCCAAATACAGGAGAACCGCTGTTAAAACGAACGATTCTTATTGCGAATACTTCAAATATGCCAGTTGCTGCTCGGGAAGCATCTATTTATACAGGTATTACGCTTGCAGAGTATTATAGGGATATGGGGTATTCGGTTGCACTTATGGCTGATTCAACTTCTCGATGGGCAGAAGCAATGCGAGAGATGTCTGGTAGACTAGAAGAAATGCCTGGAGAAGAAGGGTATCCTGCATATCTTGGTTCACGAATAGCTCAATTTTATGAAAGAGCTGGTTCTGTAAATTGTTTGGGGAATGATGGAAGAACAGGAGAATTAACAGTTATTGGTGCAGTTTCTCCTCCAGGTGGAGATTTATCTGAGCCGGTTTCACAAAATACATTGCGGGTAACAAAAGCATATTGGGGGCTAGATTCTAACTTGTCATATAAACGACATTTTCCAGCAATTAACTGGTTAACTTCGTATTCGTTATATATAGATAATATTGAAAAACATTGGAAAGAAAATGTTTCTCCAGAGTATACAATTGTTCGATCATTAGCATTGGAACTTCTTCAGGAAGAATCTAAATTAGAAGATATTGTAAAATTAGTAGGACCGGAATCATTATCAGATCGAGAAAAACTTGTTTTACTTGTTTCTAAATCATTACGAGAAGACTTCTTGTTTCAAGATGCATTTGATCCAGATGATGCGTATACTCCACCAAAAATGCAATTTAATATGTTGAAAACAATTGTTTCAGTATATAAAGAAGGTCTTGAAAAAATTAAAGAAGAAGATTTTGACTTTAAAAAACTTGAAAACTTAGAAATTTTAGAAGAAGTTTCGAAAGTAAAAGATCTTCCTAAAGATACATTTGAAAAATATGAAGATTTGAGAAATCGAGTAGCTTCAGCTATTAGAGCTCTGTAATAAGGGTGTTGTTATCTTCTTAAAAAATTAATTCTTATATAATATATGCAAAAAACGTATACATCCGTAAAAGATATTACAGGACCTCTTGTAATGATCGAACTGCCAGAATCGGCAGAAGTAAAATTTGAAGAGCTAGTAGAAATTCAAATGGACGGTTCTGATAAAAAACAACTTGGAAAAGTTTTAGAATCGGCTCAAGGAAAAGCAGTTGTGCAAATGTTTAAAGGAACATCTGAGCTTGCAACAGAGGGAACAAAAGCAACATTTCTCGGAAAACCACTTCGAATGAAACTTTCAAAAGACTTAATTGGTCGAGTTTTTAATGGAATGGGGAAACCTCTTGATGGATTACCAGAAATTGTTTCAAATGAAGTAAGAGATATTAATGGTATGCCAATTAATCCAGCATCTCGACAAGCACCATCAGATTTTGTTCAAACTGGTATTTCGTCTATTGATGTGATGAATACAATGGTTCGAGGACAAAAAATTCCTGTATTTTCAGGAGCAGGTCTTGATCATAATAAATTAGCAGTTCAAATTGCTCGACAGGCAGCAGTAGGGGATGGTTCAACAACTGAACGAAATGCAGATGAACCATTTGCAGTAGTGTTTGCAGCAATGGGAGTTACATTTGAAGAAGCAGAATATTTTAAAGCTGAGTTTGAAAAAACTGGAGCATTAGATAATGCAGTTCTATTCTTAAATACTGCAGCTGATCCTGTAGTAGAGCGAATTGCAACTCCTCGAATGGCTTTAACAGTGGCAGAATATCTTGCATTTGAGCATGATATTCATGTAATGGTTATTCTTACAGATATGACGAATTATGCAGAAGCACTTCGAGAGGTATCTGCAGCACGAAAAGAAGTTCCGGGTCGACGAGGGTATCCAGGGTATCTATATACAGATCTTTCTACAATTTACGAACGAGCAGGGTCTATAAATGTAGCAAAAGGAACAATTACGCAAGTTCCAATTATTACAATGCCACAAGATGATAAAACTCATCCTGTTCCAGATCTTACTGGGTATATTACAGAAGGACAATTTGCATTAGATAGAAATATTGCTAAGTCTGGAATTTATCCTCCAATGGATGTACTTGCATCTCTTTCTCGATTGAAAGTTGGAGGAGGAAAAACTCGGGCAGATCATTATAAAGTAGCAGATCAATTATTCGCTTCGTATGCACGAGGAAAAGAAGTTCGAGAGTTAGCAGTAGTTCTTGGAGAGGCTTCATTAAATGTTGCAGATAAAGCACATTTAGATTTTGCAACTGCATATGAAAGAGACTTTATTCAACAAGGATTCTATGAAAATAGATCGTTAAATGAGTCTTTAGACTTAGGATGGAAACTTCTTGGAATGTTACCACGAAAAGAACTGAAACGGGTAAAACCATCATTGGTTGAAGAACATTTAGGAAAAGAAGGTTAATTTTTTATTAATATTAATTTACTTATTAAAAACAGAAGATTTTATATCTTCTGTTTTTTTTGTATGAGTTTAGATGATATATTTCTTTTAAAGAAATATATATGTATAATAAAATGAAGACATGGGAAATGTAAAAATAGACAATATTTTGAAGTTAACAGTTTTTTATGTACTCGGGGGATTATTTTTATTCTTGCCTGTTATTGTTTTGTTTTTTGGACTATGTTTTTGGCGGCAGTAGGAAGTTTATTTGGTGGATTTTTAGCATCATACAATATTAATTATGCAGTTTATGCAACGGTTCCTTTTTTCTTTGCTATGGTTCTAGTTGCACTGACATTACAAGAGCCAAAAAGAGAAAAACTAATTATATCAGATAAATATGCAACTGATATGTGGAAAGTTGTAAAAAATATTATATTTACAAGTAAAAAACTATATTTATTATTGGTAGTTTCATTTTGTATAAAATTCAAAGGTAATGATACAATAGGAGATATGAGTGATGATGATATTAAAAGCTTTAATGCTAAAATTAAAAATGAACAAATAGGAAAGATACTTAACAAATACTTAATTGAGCTAAAAAGACAGCCGATGGTAATAGAAACGTATAATAATAATATGAAAATATTTAAGAAATATTATAAATTGCTGTAGAATTTTTAAATTTATGATACAGTTTTTATTGAATATAATACCTAATATAATTTTTTTATGGAAGATTCCGGAATTTTGATAGTAATGTTTTTTTTAATTTTATTATCTGGGCTATTTTCAGGTTCTGAAAGTGCATTATTATCTTTGGAAGATGCAACACTTCGAACTATGAAAGAGAAAAAAGTAAGAGGAATTGAAACATTAGAATTATTAAAAAGTAATCCAAAGCGATTAATTATTACCATTTTACTGGGGAATAATATTGTAAATATTTTATTACCTGTTTTAGCAACAGTGTGGGGAACTACAACATTTGGAGATGGAGAAATTGTAATTGGATTAGTAACAGGAGGGTTAACATTTATTTTATTGTTATTTGGTGAAATTCTTCCAAAAAACTTTGCTATTATAAATAATCAAAAATTTGCATTAATGGTTGCTCCATTTTTATATTTTCTTTCAAAAGCACTTTTTCCATTTATTTGGATTTTTGAAAAAATATCAGATAAGGTTACGCCAGATGCAGAAAATTTAGGAATTTCAGAAGCAGAGGTTTTAGCAATGGTAGCAATGAGTGAAGAGCATGGAGAAATTACAGCGAAAGAAAAAATACGAATTAAAAATTTATTAGATTTTGCAGATACTCGTGTTTCAGATGTAATGACTCCACGAACAAAAATAAATAGTATTTCTAATAATTCAACATTGTTAGAAGTAAAAAATATATTTAAAGAGACTCCTCATTCGCGAATTCCTGTGTATGAAGAAAGTATAGATAAAATTATAAAAATAATAACATTAAGAGATATTTGGTCTGCATCAGAAGAGTGTGGGGAAAATAAATTAGTTAAAAATTTAGAATTAAGATCTCCATATTTTGTGCCTATTACAAAAAACATTTCAGATTTATTTGAAGATTTTCAAAGACAGCAAATACATCTTGCTATTGTTTTAGATGAACACGGTGGAACTGCTGGATTAATTACTATGGAAGATATTTTTGAAGAAATATTTGGAGAAATTAGAGATGAAACAGATATAGAAGAGCAGGAGGAAACGGAAAGTGTAAAAGACGGAGTTTGGAAAGTTTCACCACGAATGACCTTAGAAGAAATAGAAGAGGAGACTGGTATTTGTTTATATGCAAACGACGAAGAAAAAGAAGAGCATTCAGAAAAAAACTTATCATTTTTTATTTTGGAAAAACTTGGACGATTTCCACGAAAAGGAGAAATTATTGAATTTGAATTTGCAGATATTATTATTGAAAAAATAGAAGGTCATGCGGTAGAACTTTTTAGAATAGTGAAAAAACTATAGAAAATAATAGTTTTATGATACTATTTGTATAGATGTTACATAATAGATAATTACTAATTTATTAATAGAAATGACTGATAATAACTTTGAAAATAATAATGTAAGCCTAGATATACCAGAAGTTCATGATCCTCGGCTTATAAAACGAGATGTATGCACAGAAATGAGAGAATCGTATATTTCATATGCGATGAGTGTAATTATTTCACGAGCTTTGCCAGATGTTCGAGATGGGTTAAAACCTGTTCATCGACGTATTTTATATGTAATGCATAAAAATGGGCTTACGGCTCGAGTAAAATATCGAAAATCTGCAACTGTAGTTGGAGATGTAATGGGGAAGTATCATCCACATGGGGATAGTTCAATTTATGAGGCAATGGTTCGTATGGCTCAATATTTCTCTTTGAGATATATACTGGTAAATGGACAAGGAAATTTTGGATCGATTGATGGAGATAATGCTGCAGCAATGCGGTATACGGAAGCGAAAATGCAATCTATTACGGAAACTATTCTTGCTGATATTGAAAAAGATACAGTTGATTATCAAGATAATTATGATGGTTCACATCAAGAGCCAACAGTATTACCTTCACGAGTTCCAAATCTTCTTTTAAATGGAGTTATGGGAATTGCAGTAGGTATGGCAACTAATATTCCACCTCATAATTTAACGGAAGTGATGGATGGGTTACTTCATTTAGCCGAACATCCAGAGGCTAACCTTGATGATATTATGCAGTTTATAAAGGGTCCTGATTTTCCAACATCTGGAGAAATTTATGATAAAGCAATTATTAAACAAGCGTATGCAACGGGTAGAGGATCTATTGTTATGCGTGGAAAAGCAGAAATTACAGAAACAAGCACAGGAAAAGCTAGAATTATTATTAGTGAATTACCGTATCAAGTAAATAAAGCAAATTTAGTAGAAAAAATTGCTCATCTTGTTCGAGAAAAAATTATTGAAGGAGTTTCTGGATTACGAGATGAATCGAATAAAGAAGGGATTCGTGTAGTTATTGATTTAAAAAAAGATTCTTTTCCAAAGAAGATATTAAATTTGATTTATAAAAATACTCAACTTCAATCTTCATTTGGGTGTAATTTTATTGCACTTGTAGATAACGGACGACAACCAAAATTGCTTGATTTAATATCAATTTTGCAAGAATTTTTAGCACATAGAAAAGTTGTTATTACACGAAGAACGCAATATGAACTTAGAATTGCACAAGCTCGGGCTCATATATTAGAAGGATTAACAAGAGCACTAGATTATATTGATGAAATTATTGCACTTATTCGATCTTCTGCAAGTAAGGATATTGCACGAGAAAAGTTGATGGAAGCGTTTCATTTTTCTGAAATTCAAGCAAATGCAATTTTAGCAATGAGATTGCAAGCATTAGCTGGATTAGAACGAAAAAAATTAGAAGATGAATTAAAAGAAAAACTAGAATTTATTACAGATTGTTTAGATATTCTTGCAAAACCAGAGCGAATTAAAGAAATAATGACAACAGAATTTATTGAAATTAAAGAGCAATATGGAGATGAACGAAAAACTCAAATTTTTGATCATGCACTTGGGGAAATTTCTGCAAAAGATATTCTTCCAAATGAACCAATGATTGTTACACTTTCTCAAAGTGGATATATTAAAAGATTATCTCCCGATTCGTATAAAGCACAAGCACGAGGTGGAAAGGGAAAACAAGGTTCTGCTGCTAAAAGTGACGATGAATTAATGATTTCAATGTTTACGTCGAATCATAACAATTTATTATATTTTACTTCAAACGGTCGAGTGTTTTCGCTTCCTGCATATGAAATTCCAGAAGCAAGTCGAACAGCAAAAGGAAAAGCGATTGTGAATTTCTTAAACATGCAAGAGGGTGAAACTATTACATCTATTCTTGATATAACAAAAAATACAGGAAAATATTTATTCTTTTGTACAGAAGGAGGAGTTGTAAAACGATCTGAAACAGAATTATTTTCAAATATTCGTCAAAATGGGTTAAAAGCAGTTGGTTTAAAAGAAAACGATCAATTGAAATGGGTTCAACCATGTAATAGTGGAGACGAAGTTATGATTGTGACAAGTGAAGGAAAAGGAATTCGATTTGAAGCTGATGAAATTCGAAGTATGGGAAGAACAGCTGCAGGGGTTCGTGGAATTAAGTTGAAAATTTCTGATAAAGTAGTAGGAATGGATATTGTAAAAGAAGGGGGTGATGAATCAACAATGCTTGTTGTAATGCAAAATGGACTTGGGAAAATTACAAAAGTTTCAGCGTATCGAAAACAAGGGAGAGGAGGTTCTGGAATGAAAACAGCGAATGTTACAAAAAAAACTGGGTTGGTCGTTTCTGCAAAAATTTTAGAAAAAAATGCTGATTGTGATTTAATTCTTTCTGCAAAATCTGGACAAGCTATTCGATTATCATCATCGTCTGTTCCATCTCAAGGAAGATCTACTCAAGGAGTTATTTTAATGAGATTGCCAGCAGGTGATACAGTTTCTTCTGTTTCAATTATTCAAAATATTTCAGAAGACGGTGTGGAAGAAGATAGTGCTGAAGATTCTTCTGCTCAAACTGTTTTATTATAAGTTATATTAAGATCTTTTAAATTTAAAAAAAATGAATAAAATGAATAAAGTTAAATTATCAGTATATTTATTTTCTGTTGCAGGAATAGTTTTATTTTCAGGATGCGTAAAATCGGATAATCAATATGATATTACCCCTGTAAATACCGCACATATAGAACGACCAGATTTAATAGAAAAAACTTTTACAAAATCGGATGGAACGGTTGTGAAATTACAAACTTCATCTTCTCGAAAAGTAAAAAATAAACATGCAAATATTAGAACAAATCAAAAATTTGAAAATGTTAAAGAATCTACTCTTGTTATTGAATCTGGAATTACAGAAATTACAGAATATATAAAAGAATCAACAATTACAGTTAAAAATGGAGCGACTTTAAAAACTCCTTATCTTAAGAAATCAAAAGTTATTGTTGAAAAAGGTGGAAATTTAGAGGTGTCAGAACGAATCAAAGATTCTGAAATTATATTATTTAATGCTGAAGATTTTTCTGTGAGACCTTCAGATCAAGATAAAAATTCTGTAATTAGAATAAAATAATATGAATTTTGTATATGGAATAATGGGGATAGCTTTAGGGTTTTCTATTATTAAGTATCGGTACGGATTATATGAAATGATGGGAACTTGGTCTTTTGCTGAAAGATTATTTGGTTCAGGAGGTACTGTTACGGCTATGATTCTTATGGGACTTATGGTAATTATATTTTCTATAATGTTGATGTTTGGTCAGCTTGATAATAGTTTATCTGGTGCTTCGAAATATGTAACTGGTGGAGAATAAGAAAACTATTAATGATCTGATGAATGAAGGGTAGGGATTTTTATATCTTCTACTTTTAATGTATTCTCATTATTTGAAATAAAACTATTTGCGTGATATTTCATTTGTTGTTTATGATCTTTTGATAAAAAAGAAGGAAGTGTATATGCTGAAATTCCAAGTAAACAAATTAACCCTCCTATTATTGATATAGCTATAGTGCGTTTTTTTTTTGCTATATCTTGTGTAAAATCATCAATTTCTTGCTCTTCAATAAAATCAATAATTGGTTTATTATCCATACAAATTTGTGTAATGTGTGTGTTTTAATATAAATAGTTTATTTATATAGTAACATTGTTATTGATTTTTGTCAAATTTCTTACATAAAATCTCCATCAATATCCATGTTAACTCTGGTTAATGGTGCAATAGATGCAACCATTCGTTTTTCTCCTACTTCTTGAAATGAAATTGTTAAAATATCTCCTTCAATATTTACAATAGTTCCCATTCCAAACTTTTTGTGAGAAATGGTATCGTTTGTTTTAAAGTCATGAGATACGGTTTTAATTTCTTCTCGTGCAAACTGTGATCCCATATCTCGTGAAGAAAAATAATTTCCATCACAAATTTCTACTGGTATTTCAGCTATAAATCGAGAAGGGGAGTTATATTGAATATCTCCATAGAGCATTCGACTATTGGCAAAGGTTATATATAATTTTTTTTCTGCTCGAGTAATTCCTACATACATTAATCGTCGCTCTTCTTCTAAATTTTCTGGATTTGAAAATGACCGAGACGATGGAAAAATATTTTCTTCTGCACCAGAAATAAATATAGTTGGAAATTCTAATCCTTTTGAAGAATGTAAAGTCATGAATGTTACTTGTGCTTCTTTTTCTATAATTTCTCCATTTTTACTTTTTTGCTCTTCGTCTAGCGTATCTAAATCACTAATGAGTGCAACTTCTTCAAGAAATAAAGTAAGAGCATCTCCTGGTTCTATTGTGTCATATTTTCGTGCAACAGAAATTAATTCTCTAATATTATCATTTCGAGATACAGATTCTTCGCTTCCGAGTCCATATTTTTTTTCTAACATTTCTTCGTATTTAATTTTTTCAATTACTTCTGAAATAAGTTCTGATAATTTTTCGGTTTTTTCTTTTGCTCTGAAATCGTGAATCATTGCATCGAAAAGCATCATTTGTTTTTTTGCAATTGGTGAAATTCCTTCGGCAGCAGAAACATGAGAAAGCATTTTCCCCCATTCAATTTTTTTTAATAATGCAAAGTTTTTTAATCCATCGATAGATTTTTTTCCAATTTTTCGAGTAGGAACATTTATAATCCGTTCAAGGGCAACACTATCATTTCCATTTTTAATAAATCGTAGATACGATAAAATATCTTTTACTTCTGATCGAGCATAAAATTTTAATCCACCAACAATGGTATACGGAATTGCATGTCTGAGTGCGGCTTCTTCTAATGCACGAGACTGAACATTTGTTCGGTATAAAATAGCAATATCGGAAAGTAATCCATTATTATTTTGATGTTTTACAATTTCGTCAAAAATTGTATTTGCTTCTTCTCTTTCGTCGCTTAATTCTAAAATTGTAATATCTGCACCTTGTTCGTTGTCGGTTGTCATTGTTTTTTCAATTCTATCTGTATTTTGCGAAATAACGGCATCGGCAGCCAGCAAAATATTTTTTGTCGATCTGTAATTTTTATTTAAAATAACAGTTTTTCCTTCTTTATATTCTTTTTGAAAATTTAATATATTCGATAAATCTGCTCCTCGAAATTTATAAATAGATTGGTCGCTATCTCCAATAGCACAAATATTTTTATGTTTTTGTGAAATAAGTTGTGCGAATCTATACTGTAAAAAATTTGTATCTTGATACTCGTCAATCATTATATATTTCCACCAATGTTGATATTTTGCTAAAACTTCTGGAAAGTCTTGAAAAATTTGAACTGGCAATAAAATTAAATCGTCGAAATCTACAGCATTTGTTGTTAAAAGGGTTGCTTGATATTTTTTATAACATTCGGCAACAATTACATCTCTATAATTTTGTGCAACTTCAATGGCTTGGTCTGGTGAAATCATGTCATTTTTTAAACTCGAAATACGGCTTAAAAGTCCTGCTGGATTCAAAATTTCTGTTTTTACATTTCGCTCTTTCAGCATTGTTCGTGCAAGTGATTTTGTGTCGGTTGTGTCAAAAATAGTAAAATCTTTTTCTCGTCCTAAAATTTCAATTTCTCTTCGTAAAATTCGCATTCCAATCGAATGAAATGTTCCAATTGCTGGTGTTAAAATTTTTCCATTTGGTGCAGTTTCGCCTCCTTGTTCTTCTAATAATTTTTGAACTCGTGTTTTCATTTCTTTTGCGGCTTTGTTTGTAAAAGTAATGGCTAAAATTTCTCGTGCCAAAACTCCTTGTTCCATTAAATATGCAATTCGAACGGTTAAAGCCTTTGTTTTTCCCGATCCTGCACCTGCAACTACTAAAAGGGGACCATCTTTATGTGTTACGGCTGCAAGTTGTTCATCGTTTAATCCGTTTAGAAGTTGAGACATAAAAAAATACAAAACAAAAATAATATCAAGATAATTCTGATAAATATTACAATATTCTGTTTTTTTTAGATATATGATTCTTATAAATTTACAAGAAATTAGATTTTTTCAGTTAGATATTAGAAGAAAAATATAAATAAATGTTTTT
>DQTD01000025.1 GCA_016839105.1 Candidatus Altimarinota bacterium | reverse complement strand
AGAAAAAAAAATTATAGAAAAAAAACAAGTAAATGCTCAAATAGATAAACCAAGTATTTCAGTAATTATTGAACAAATTGTTATGAATCCAAGTCAAGCATTAGAATCATCTGATGACTACACCGATAGAATAATAATTAATTCAATTGAATATTTCGGAAGCTTTGTATCGATTGAATATAAAATTTTAGGAAATGATAAATACGAGTCTGTTTTAAAAGCCGTCGTAAAGAAAAAATTATTTTCAGTTGAATGGAAAAGTATTTTTATGAAAACTTTATTTTTACAACAGCTGGTAGAATGGGAACAAGGTGACAAATATTTATGGAAGATAAAAACTGGAAATACTCCAAATATTGGAATCTATACAAACAAATTTTTACGCAATATTAATCTAAAATTCATATCGGAACTGCCAAAAACATTTATTCAATTTATTTCTCCAGAATATAAATATTCAATTGTCTATCCTAAAAAAATGTATTATGAAGTTTTTACAAATAATGATACGATTGAAGGTGTAAAATGGAGCAATGCGCCATTGCATACCGAAGAAACAAACACTGATATCTTCACTATTAAACTTTCGATAGTAAAGGGAAATAAAGATATGTATACAGAACAATATTCTACAAATACTATTATTATTCCAAAATCTTCTTCTGCATATTTTTTACTACAGGGAAGTAAAGATATTGCATTCTCGGTTCTGCAATATATGGCACAAAGCATCACTCTTTATTAAGTTTATTTTTTAACATAAATCTCATGAAAAAATTATTATTAGGATTATTAGCAGGAGCATCATTAGGAATATTATTTGCACCAGAAAAAGGAAAAGAAACACGAAAAAAATTGGCACAATCTGAAACAAAATTTGCAGATATTATTGACTTATTTAAAGATGCAGGAACAGATGCTTCAGAAGAAGTTCAAAAATTTATTGAATCAGATGAAATTAAAAAACTTTTAGAAAAAGGAACTACTGGACTAGACGAAATAGTTGCAAAAGGGAAAAAATTATCGAATTCAGGAAAAACAGAACTTGCATCTCTTTTTGAAAATGTTTCAAAAAAATTAATAGAAAATAAAACTGTACTTGCCGATCATGCAAAAAAAATTGCATCTGAAATAAAAAATAAAGTAACTACAAAACCTGAAACATTAACAGATAAAGCTAAAAACTTTTTTTCTTAAATGATAAAAATTCCACATAAGTATTTATTGGGACTATGTATTACACTACTACTTTTTATAAGTAGTAGTGTTTTTGCAGAAGAGATTGAAGTATCCCCTACTTTAGCACCTGTAATTACACCTATTGCAGAAACCAAAAGTAATGATGCTTTAGATGTATTAAAAGCCCGACAAGAAAAACTAAAAGAAAATTTTAAAATATCAGATGTTGATAAAGAAGAATCAAAGGCAAAAGAAGAACTACAAAATGCACAGATTAAAAAAGAAACCATTCAAGAAATTAACAAAAAAATAGAACAAGAATTATCAGCTTTAAAATTAGATTTAAAAAATCTAAATAAAGTAAAATTTGATTTAGAAAAAAAAATAGATTTATCTGAAGAAGAAAAAAAAACACAACAATTCGAAATAGAACGATTAAAAAAATCTGAACAAGAATTGCAAAAAAATGTTAATTTTAAAGCTATATTATTAGAAAAAAATAAACAAGATTTAGAAAAATTAAGCCAAGAAGAAGAATTAAAACGTTATGCTCTTGCACAAGTAGCACTGTATAAAATAGCTCTACAAGAAAAACATGATGAAGAAACCGATAAAAAAATAAAATTATTTACAGGTGTAAGTATTTTTTTTCTACTCTTTTATATAGTCAGACTTCTTGGAGAAAAAAAATATTGTCATTCTAAAAAATGTAAAAAAAAATATGGTCACAGATTTGTAACATTTGATATTTTTGGACTTCTTACCTATTTAGGATTTGTTGTTTGGTTTTTGTTTTATCTGAAACCAGAAATGGTTGTATACCTTTTATTTCTGGTGGGGGCTATTGTTATTGTTTTGCAAGAATATATTTTTTCTGTTGTTTCAAGTGTATTTATAGTGCAACTGTACCATGTAGGAGACCGAATTCGATTTAAAAAAAATGAAGGAATTATAGAGGGTATGACTTTATTAAAAATTTCTATACGAACAATTGATTCGATCGGAGTGAATATGCAAGAAATTCGAATGATTCCAAATTCAGAATTTATGAAACAAGAAGTTGTGAAACTTCCAAAAACCTCTATTGAAAAAACTACCTTTGATATTGTTTTACCAAATGATTTATCGGTAGATTTACCACGATTTATGGCAGATATAGAAGGAAATGTATTACAAAAAAATATTACAGTACGAAGTGAAAATGAAATTACAGATTCTGATTTTTTCTATGAAGTAGATTTTTATTTCATGCCAACTGGACAACCAGTTATTAAATTATTTTGGCAAGAAACACGAGAAAAAAATAATAGAATTAAACGAAAGATTTTAGCAGAATTAGAAAAAGTCAAAAAAAATAATATCTATAGCGATCAAACCAGTGTGCAAAATAAAACCAATGATTCAAACGATAATTCAGAATAAATTTTATACACTATTATGTTTACAAAACTCTTACTTACAATAGCATTAAATGCCTTTGCCTTGTATCTTGTGCAATTTTTCATTGGTAATAATTTTTTAATTACTGCCAATTTTGCTATTTTTGCATATGTTTGCGTTGGAATTGTTATGGGAATTTTAAATTTTATAATAAAACCTATTTTATCACTTCTCTCTCTTCCTTTTGTATTTTTAACATTTGGCTTGTTTTTAAGTGTAATAAATATGTTTATATTATATTTAAACGAATATTTATTTAGTCAAATTTTTGCTCCTGATATTTTTGGAATAACTTTTATTATTAAGGGTGGTTGGATAACGTATTTAATTGCGTCTACAATGCTTTCATTTTTAAACTCTATTTTACATTTTATTATTAGAAAATAAAAAAGAGCAGATGTATTTTTACATCTGCTCTTTTGCTTACACTTACAAATTATTGTGCTGTATATTCAGCAATTTGTTTCGCATATTTTTCATTATCTTCCGTGTCACAAGCTCCCATATCAAAAAATTTAGCTCCTGATTCTTCAAATTCACAAACATTTGCATACGATTTTAAATTAAGAGTTGTATGTTCTGCCTCAACTGCTTCTGCAGGAGACTCTACCCCACAAATTAATACTTCGGCTCCTGTACATGTAGATGCTTCTGCTCCATCTATTTCAATAATTTCAGAGAAAATAGGGGTTATTAGTGGATTTGTAATAGTTTGACCATTTTCATTTAAAACTGAAGATAAAATATTTCCTGCAATTACTGCTTGATATTGAATTCCTGCTGGTACATTATTTGCAAGTCTTACTACAATTTCAAAAGTTGCAGTTGCATCTTTTACTTTTCCTTGTTCTGCATTTTCATTAATAATAGTTGCAAGTTGATCTCCAACCTCTTTTATTTTAAGAGACGTAATATAACTTTGCACATTAGAATTTTGACTTACCGCTGTTTCAGATAATTTAATAAGAATTTTTTCTTTTCCTGTTGCAGTATCTGTAACTTTTTCAAATTTAACATTTTGTACTAATTCTGCTTCTAAATTTTGTACATCAAATTCTTTTGTAGTATCAATTGCTATTTCTCCAAGAGAAATAATCGTTTCTCCATTTGCATTTGGTGTTATTTTTATAACTTTTTGAATTTCAGATTTTTGATTTTCAACTTCGTCCCAAAAATCAAGAGATCCTAATTTTGGAGAAACTAAATCTGAATCAAATTTAGAAAATGAATTAAATGAAGAAAACTTTTCTCCTTCCAATGCAAATTTAGATTTAATATTTTGTAACACGCCGTCTTCAAAAGATTTAAGATGTGCAAGTTTTGCTATTCCTCCTATCATTCCTGAAAAACCATCTAATGCAGACTCAGGTCGTTCGAATCCTCCATTTTCAGCTGGAACAGGAATAATTTCTTTAAATGAAATAGTTGTAATATCATTAAATGGAACAGAAATTTGATCTTCACTTAAAAACTCTTTAAAAAATGGAGAATCTTCTTTGAAATAACAATACCATAATTTTGAGTCATCTTCATGTCCTTTAAATTTATATGTTTTTGAAAGACCGTCCCACTGCCAATTAATTTCGTTGTTCGTAACCGCATGCCCAAGAACGGGACCAATATCTGCAAGAATTTCTGATCGAGTTTGGTCAATTTTTGCTCCTCTGTTATATGGTGCATAAATTGTTTCATCCGTTTTTTCTGCTGCAGTTAAAGGAGTATCTAAACATTTTTGTAATACTGCAGAAATAGGTCCTGTGTATTTGCTTGGTGCTTCGGTTGTTGTAAAATCTCCTCTTAAATTCTTCTCCGCGTTTTGCCCAAGAATTTTTGCAAGTGGATCTTCGACCCCAGAAAGAGACTTAGAAGTTATTTCTGTATTTTGATATTGCATTACCCCAGCTCCTGTTCCTGCAATAGCAAGACAAGCGACACCTGTCCCAAGTATTTTTTTTGAAATCATGTTTATGTTTGTTTAAAGGTTAATATAAATTTCATAAAAATTATAACATATCTATATTTAAAAAACAAGCCAATAATACAGGGGGTAGGGGTATTGAATTATTTTGCAAATTTATATTTTTAGTAGACCAATTCTCAACAAATTTTGTGCATCTATTTTTGTAATACCTCTCGTTTCCATATAGAAAAATAAATTATCTGAAAATGGAGCAATTGAAGCACTATGCGATGCAGATAAAATATTGTCAGTTTCTACTCGTAACACAGGTGTAGCTTTTGCTTTTGCTTTTTCAGAAAATAAATAAATTTTTTGTACTATTACTACACTACATTGTTCAGATTTTTTTGTAACAATTCCCCCTCCATTAAAGCTTAATAAGGAAAAATCTTCAGAAACACCCCGTATATCAAGGTGTGCAGTTTGATTTTTTCCATATAAAAATACAGAAATATTACATTCTTTTATTTGTTTTTTCTGTGTTTCATATCGTGCAATAACACTCACCTTTGCGTTTTCAGCATTTTTATCTATATTTATAATTAAATTAAAATTATTTTTTCTTTTTTCTTCTTCATTTTTTTCAAAATCAATAATAGTAATAATATTTTCAGAATTTTTTTCTGTAATACATATTTCTTTTATTCCAGACGGAGATATTAACTCTATTTTATTCACAATTAATGTATTATATACTAATATATAACTATTTAGGGTATATCATTTTTGATGCATCTAAAATAGTATCTAATTCTTCTGCCGATAATAATCCTTTTTCAAGAGTTACATCTCTAATACTTTTTCCTGTTTTTATAGACTCTTTTGCAATTTCTGTTGCTTTATAATATCCAATATATTGATTTAATGCAGTAACCATGCAAAAACTTTTTTCTAGATTTTCGGCACATCGTTCTTTATTCGCAGTAATTCCATCTATACAGAATTTTCTAAATAATTGTACAGAATTTTTTGCAAGTTCCAAAGACTGAATTAAGTTAAATGCAAGAACCGATCCCATTACATTTAATTCAAATTGTCCAGTACTTACAGCTTCCGTAACCGTTGCATCATTTCCAATAATTTGAAAATACACCTGATTTATTAATTCTGGCATAACAGGATTCACTTTTCCTGGCATGATAGAAGATCCTTTTTGTCGTTCTGGTAAATTTATTTCTCGTAAATTTCCTACTGGACCTGCCGACATCATTCGTAAATCATTCGCTATTTTAGACAAACCAGAAAACACAGACTTCACTCTACCAGAAATATCGGCAAATGTATCTAAGTTTTGTGTGGCATCAATCAAATTATCAGCCGACATAATAGGTAACCCTGTACCATTTTGTAATTCTAATACAACTTCTGTTATAAATGCCTGCGAAGAACCAATTGCAGAACCAATCGCCGTTCCTCCCATATTTACATTTAAAATCCCCTCTTCTAGCAGATTTTCTAATCGAATTGCTCCTCGTGAAGCACATGCACCATATGCAGCAAATTCTTGTCCTAAAGAAATAGGAACAGCATCTTGTAAATGTGTTCTCCCAATTTTTAATACATCCGAAAATTCTGTACCTTTTGCAGAAAATGATTTTTCTAATAATTTTAATTCATCTATAAGCTCTGCAAGTAATCTATATGATGCAATTTTAATAGCCGTTGGAACGGTATCATTTGTAGACTGTGCAAAATTTACATGTTCTAAATCGCTTACATACCCAAACTCTTTTCCCAAAATTTCAGAAGCTCTATTCGCAACCACCTCATTTACATTCATATTGATAGACGTTCCCGCTCCTCCTTGAATTGCAGAAGTTACAAATTGGTCATCAAATTTTCCAGTAATAATTTCGTCTGATGCGTCACAAATAGCATCACAAATTTCTGTTGAAATATTTTTAAGTGTTGCATTCGCTTTTGCAGCGGCTTTTTTTACTTCTGCAAGTGCATATATAACCTTTAAATCTACCGTTATAGAAAAAACTGGAAAATTTTCCAACGATTTTTTTGTTTCCGCTCCGTAATATTCAGTCATATAATTACATGTAAAAATATATTGAATAAATCATACTCTTTTTTTAACAGATGGCAAGTTTTTTATTTAATCATCTCAACTCTTGAATTTCTTCTTCACTCAATCCTGTAGAAATTATAATAATTGAATTTTCTATATTTTGTGCTATTAAATTTTTCGCAATTTCTAACGCTTTATTTTTCTCTCCTTTTTCTATTCCAGACTGCATTCCTTTCTCTATTCCAGATTGGGTTGCAAGCTCTATTGAACTTTTTCGAATATAAATAAATTCTTTTCGTTTATGTTGTATTTCTAATTCTTTTACAGAGAGGTTTGCTTCATTTATAGTAGTGAAGGCTGTGTCAAATTCTGCATTCCAATTTTTTGGCTGAAATTCTAAACTTCCAGCATTTTTAATAAAATATATCCATCTATCTTGAATAGATTCTACCTGATTAATATTTTTTGTAAATTTTGGTAATTCTACAAATATAAGTTCTATATCATCGCTATAATTTATAAATTTTTCTTTTTCCAATAATTTAAAAGAGTTTATATATTTATCAGATTCTGGAAACATTTCAAAATCCAGAATCCTTCATTCCTTTCAGCATAGGAATATTATATGGGTCTTCTATTGTAAGGTCTGAGATTTTTTGATTATTGGTAAATTCAATAAGTGAGCTTAAAATATGCTTCCAAATACTTTTTTAAAAGCAAAATCTGTCTTTACATCAAGAAATTTCATATATATTTTATTCTAATTTTTTTTTATATATATTCAGTATAACAATTTTTAACAAAACAACCCAATGTTTTTTTATATTTGTCAAATAGATTATCTTGCTACTCACAAATAAACACAGTACAATGATCTGATATTTTACTATTTAACTCTTTAAAAATGTCTAATTTTAACACAAATAATGCCTTTAAAAAAACAAATGTACTACAAAAAAAGAAAAGCTTTATAGACAAACATGGAACTATTGTAGGAGGTGGAGTTCTGGCTTTTGGTCTTATGATTGTAGGGGCTCAATATTCTGTAAATACAAATTTTTCGGCAGATATTACTGACGAAGAAACGCAACAAACAGAAGAAATTACAGAAGAAATTACAACAGAAACAACTTCAGAAGAAATTACAGAAGAAACTACAACAGAAACAACTTCAGAAGAAATTACAGAAGAAACTACAACAGAAACAACTT
>DQTD01000026.1 GCA_016839105.1 Candidatus Altimarinota bacterium | reverse complement strand
ATTTTACAATCAGAGTTAGTTGAAGTTGGATACTAGTAACGCTAGAAAATAAATTAAAATACTCGAAAACTATATAAATTATATCCCCTATATAAATGTAGTGTTTTTTTATACACTCAATATATACAAAAATATTTATATAACAATAAAATGCTTTTATTTTTAGACCTAGAAACAAATGGATTCGACAACAAAGAAGATGTAATTATTGAAATTGCAGCTGCGAGATGGGACGGAGAAAATATTACAGAAAGATACCAAACTCTTGTAAAACTTCCAAGCGAGAAAACAATTTCACCGTTTGTACAAAGACTCACAGGAATTACACCAGAAATGTGTGAAAAAGAGGGGATTCCTATTGCACAAGCAATAGAAGAAATATCAAAATTTTTAAAAGATGATGATATTATAACAGGGCATAATATTCAATTTGATACAGGGTTTTTAAATGCAAACGGAGCAGAAGTAAAAAATAAAGAAATTGATACTTTTTTACTTTCATTATTAGTTTTAGGAAACAGCGAAGAAAGCCATGCTTTAGAAATTTTATCGGAAAAATATGGACTCGCTCATGAGTCAGCCCATAGAGCAATGAGTGATGTTGAAGCAAATATTGAATTATATCATTTAATGGAAGTGGTTTGGGCTCATAATTTTTCAGAAGATTTTCATAAAACTATTCAAGAAAAAATAAATTTTGAACACTTACCAGAAAAATATTTTTTCGAAAATGTAGAAAAAAATAAATTACAATTTTCTAAAAAAATAATTCCGGAATCAAAACTTCCAAAACATGTGCAAAAATGGAACATGAAAACTACAGATTTAGACATGTTAAATACTATCTGTGAAGAAAGACAAACAGAAGAAGGTGTTATTTTCTGGGAAACAAAACTTCCAGATAGAAATATTTTACCCTTCGTTTCTTGGGCAGAAGCAACGGGAACACCAATTGCCTTTGTGTATCCTGATGATAAAATTAGAGTATATAAAAACTTGCACTTTGCCATGCAAAAAGATTTAGGATTTGATGAATTTAGAGTTTTTCTTACCCCTCCACAAAAAAGACTAGACAAAACAAAATATCAAAATTTTGTAAAAGAACATGAAAAAGGATTTAACAGCAGAGAAGAAGAAGTTGTTTTTATAAAAACAGAAAGAGCGAAAGAATTAAATCAAGAAAACTCTCTTCGATTTATGCGAGAAGAATTAAGTATTGGAAAAAATTTATATACAACCGAAACAAACATTGAAATATCTCCAGAATTTGGAAGTATTTTTGTTCCTTTTTCATGTATAGAAAAAATACCAGAAGGAACTCTTAAAATTATTGTTGCAGGAGAAAATATAGAAGATTCTATTACAACATTATATACGCATAAAATTTATGTAAAAAACTGGAAAGAAGAAAATAATTTAGATGAAGAAAAAAAAGACAACACAGACACTATAGACAACACAAATAAAAACATAATTCTTAAAAATTACCTAAAAGAACTCTCTACAATATTAAGAGCAGATAAAAAAGAAAACGAATGGATATTACAAATTCCATTTAAACAAGCAAAATATATAAAACAATTTCCAGAACAATGGATAAAAATTAAAAAATTATTAGACGATGACGAAAAATCAAATAATTCAGAAATTATAAACCGAGAAGATTTTCAAATATATTTTTCACAAAATATAAATTCTAATTTATTTTTTCAAATAGATTTATTTTCAGATAATGAATTAGCATTTTCTGCCCTTCCTATAAATATTACAGAATTTTCAAATAAAATATTAAAAAAAGATACCATAGTAATGGGGTCAACATTTCCAAGAAAACCAAATAATGATCTTACTTTTTCTTTTGAATTACCAGAAAACACACAAGATAATCCATGCAAAAAAGAAGTGTTTTCAGATTTTCAAACACCAGAATATTCACGAACATCAACTCCAAAAGAAATTTGTGATGTTGTAGAAGTATTTATGAAAAGTAATGAAAATATTGTAATTTCAGTAAATTCAAAAAAAATTGTTGAAAGTGTAAATGAAGAAATTCAAGAAATTGCAAAAGCAAATAATTACAAAGTTTTAGCACAAGGTTCTGGAAGTATGGGGAAAATGAGAGTTCGAATTTTAGACGATACTAAAAAAATTGTTATTGCTACACCACGACATTTGGATATTTTACGAGTAGAAGATGCAAACTTTACAAAACTTGCAATTGCAAAACCAATGTTTGATGCACCAAAACACCCATTTCTACAAGAACGAAAAAAATTGTTTCAAAATGATTTCGAAGATTTTTCTATTCCACGAGCAATCAGTCGATACGAAAAAGAACTCAGACGATTTGAAAATCTTACTTCTGTGTTTTTAGGAGATGGAAGAGTGAGCAACAAAAAATCGTGGGCAAGAGTTTTTTGGAGAGGGGAGTAGTGGACAATAAAACAAAGGCTTGCCAAGGCAAGCCACAACAGAGGAATAAAATATTTATTTTATATTTTGTAAAAACAACATTGGGGTAAGGATCATTTCAATATTTTGTGCAATAGTTTCAATAGAATCTGTTGCATTTAAAATAGTTGACCTTTTTGTGAATGCAGATTGTTCTGCTAAATTTAACATCACCTCTTGTACAATTTTTAATTTTTCAGAAGTTTCAAAATGTTCAAGTTTTTCTCCTCTTAAAACAACTCTTTCTAACGATTTTTCTGCCGAAATATTCATGAAAAAGGTATGGTCTGGCTCAATAAAACGAGAAGATAGATTTTCTAAAAATTTTCTTTCCACTTTTTCACTTACCCCAAACGCAATAGAACTCCAATTATAACGCTCACAAATTACAATTTCACCTCGTGCAAGAGCTGGTAAAACTTCGTTTTGTACGTGTTGTTCTCTATCAGCAAAAAATAATAATTGAAATGCTTTTGGCGAAAGTTCATATTTCTTTTGTAACGCTTCACGCAAAACTTTTCCTAAAATATTTTTTGAAGGTTCTGCTGTTGTAAAAACTTTCAGCCCTTTTTTCTCTAAATTTTTTGCTAAAATTTTTGCCTGTGTCGATGTTCCAGAACCATCCGGTCCTTCAAAAACTATAAACATTTTTTTAAAATTAAATATCAGTTCAAATTAACATTAACATTAACATTAACATTTTGAAAAAAAACTGAATTATCAGAAGTAAAATCGAAAAGAAATAAACCATTTTTATCTCTCACGAACAAAATTCCTTCACTCTCAGTATCACATTCATCTAATATAATAACAAAAGAATTAACATCTAAACCAGAAATAACTTTTCCATAAAAATATACACTATTTTTATCAAAAAAGTAATAAGAATCAAGATATTTAAATGTTTCGATATCTATAGTTTGTAACTCTTTCCCATCTAAAATAATCTTTTCGCCATCAGAATAATAATATTAGTCAAGACTATAAAAATTTTCTCTTTTTACATCAAACTCTATTAATTCATCGTAATACCTATAATACAAAACCTTATTATCTAATAATAAATAATCTCCTAAATATTCAACTTTTTTGTTTTTTTTCCTATTATTTATTTTTTAAATTTTTTCTTAGATTTTTTTTCTAATTTTTTTCGAAACACTAAATACAATATAATTAAAAGAAGAATTAAAACTCCTACTAAAAATGCATATTTATCCCACGCCGACCATTGAACAGTAATAGGAAGCGTTAAAACCCTTTCTTCGTCTTCTTCATCTGTAACGGTTAGTTTTATATCAAAGTTTCCAACTGATGGGTACCTTGCTACTAATTCTCCTTTATCACTCGAAATTAAAATACTTTCTTCATTTTTTTTAGAAATTTCCCATAAATAATCAACACTAGAATTTCCATCAGGGTCAATAGAACCCTCTGCAGATAAATTAAAAACCTCATTTCTCCCTATAAAATATGGAGGCTCTTTAGATAAATTAATAATAGGTCCTTTGTTTTCATCATTTAGATCTGCATTATCACCCAATCCATCTCCATCACTATCTAACCATTCATTTTTATCTAAAGGAAATACATCTTCTGCATCTCCAACTCCATCATCATCTGTATCAGAATCTAAAGGATTTGTTCCAATCTCTTGTTCTCTTACGTCAAGTAATCCATCATTATCATCATCTTCATCTGCAAAATCACCTAAACCATCTTCATCAGCATCACTCCATTCATTCTTATCTTCTGGAAATTTATCTTCAGTATCCAGAACCCCATCACTATCATCATCAGTATCTTCCGCATTTGGAATTCCATCACTGTCTGTGTCTTTTGTATACCTACTATCGGTTGGATAACTATCCGCACCATCATCTACACCATCACCATCAGAATCAGCTTTTAATGGGTCTGTTCCATTTCTAATTTCTTGTTCATCTAAAACTCCATCATTGTCATCATCCTCATCAATATTATCACCAATACCATCCCCATCTGTATCTAAAGATTCAGCTGCATCATTTGGAAATTGATCTTCTGTATCCAAAATTCCATCATTATCATCATCTAAATCTGCATTATCACCAATTCCATCTTTATCAAAATCTCTCGACTCTTTTCTATTATATGGAAATTCATCATCTACATCATTTACTCCATCATTATCATCATCTTTATCTTCTTGATCTCCAATTCCATCTTTATCAAAATCTGAATCTACAAATATTTTTCTTATAATTTTATTATTATCTGCATTACTTTCTTTTTCACTTTCCCATGGAATAATTCTGAATGCTACTTCATGAACACCAGCACTCTTCGGAGTAAAATCCCAATATAAATCTGCATTTCGTCCTTCAACCGTAGTAAATGTTTGCTCAACTTCCACTCTTTTACTTTCTGTTACATCAAACGCACGAACAACCCCTTTCATATCTGAGTTTGAAGTATTTCCAACTTGTAAATACAAGCGAGTTTTTTGATGTACCAATGGACTATTAGGACTCGTCGAAAGAGAATTTTCTATAAAATAAAGGTCTCCTTTTGTTTCTTCTGCAAAAACAGCTTGAACAGTTAATACAGATACAGATACAGATAAAAGCAAAATAGTTAATAATGATTTTTTTGTTTGAATAAACATAAAAATTAAAAACAAAATAGATAAATAAAATATATATAAATAAAATATATATAAAGAATACCATATACAGATTTAGAAACAGATTATTTTTACTCTATATATGTGTTTTTATTTTGTTTTAAAGTTATTATATTTTATAACTACTTTTTTATTGTTTTTTGATGATTTAATGAATATTTTTATAAAAAAAAAGAGAATAGTAATAAATACTACTCTCTTTTACATTTTTCAATCATTGGTGGAGCCTAACGGAGTCGAACCGTTGACCTCCTGCGTGCAAGGCAGGCGCTCTAGCCAGCTGAGCTAAGGCCCCATT
>DQTD01000070.1 GCA_016839105.1 Candidatus Altimarinota bacterium | reverse complement strand
TCTTGGAGTGATCCAAAATTACCAGGAAATAAACCTACATTAGATGAAAATAGTGTATTGGCAATACATGAAAAAAAGAGTGTTCAAGCCTTTTACAATAATTGGGGGTTTAATATAGGTATTGCATATGACAAATATTTACTCTTGAATGGAAAAAAAATTATTCCAAATGAAAATGATTTACAAGGTAATGAAAAAAAGAATGGAATAGTTTTGGATAAAGCGTTGTGGATTGATGAAAATGGAAATGTTGAAAATTCGCTAGAAATGAAAAATTATTTATCGTCATTGCTCTCATCAATTATTGGAATTAAGGTAAATGAAAATATAGAAACTCAAATATTTAATAATATAAATATTCCTAATGATAAAAAAGATTTATATGTCCGTATTTGTAATAGAGCTTGGGATGGGTCTGAACCTGATTTAATTGCATTTGTAAAAACAATAAAAGGACAATTTGAAAAAAAAGAAGCATTACAAATTCAATATGGTGTAGTAAGTTTTGCAAGTGGTGTAAAAAAAGCTATAGATGCAGAAAGGGAGGATGATGGTACTGTTTCGGAAACATTATCGTATGCAGTCGATAAAGCTATGAGTGGAGATCCTGTATATATGGGGATTTTTGCATTTGCTGCTTATCTTATGGTGAAAAATACATCTGGAGCGGATAATAAAGGTTTGCATTGGCTGAAAGTAGCGTTGGTTGGAACAGGAGTGGTAGCGACTGCAAATTATGTAGTAGATGATATTGGAGGTGTTGATGTAATAAATGAAGTGAGGAAGTTTGTAACAGGTGGTCCTGAAGCTACTCAAAATAATCCTATACATATGGTAGTGAGGGAAATGAATAAAGATGGACGAAATCTTGGGGAGAAAATGGAAGGGTATCCAACTGGTGAAACGTTACTCAATGCTGGATTGTCGGTGAGTCAGGCAAATTTTCCAGAAGTGTTACAGTGGTATCAAGAATGCAGAGCAAAATCTGAAACAAGCGGAGATATTTATAGCATAAATTTACCAAGTGGAATTAAGAACACGATGGAGATTATTTATCCAAATGGAGCTATTAATAATCGTACAGATGAAGAATCTGCAAAGGCGGCGTATGAATTTGTAGATTTATATTTGAGAAATATTTCATTAAATTTAAATTCAAGCATAAATAATGGGCTCGGAAATCCTTCTGTTGGACTACGGTATCTTGCAAATAGATATGAATTATCAGGGGCAAAAGCAAATGAAACATATATAGAAGATAGTACTGTGAAAACCGGGTATCGATTTGGAGAAGTAATGAAGTATGAAATGGGTTTTGAGAATATTCAAGAATTTGCAGAGAGGAATTTGCCTATAGTTGAAGACGTACAAAAAATAGCGAGTGATGTTGGAAAAGTAGGAAATTCATTGGTTCGTAAGTTTACAGATGATAAAGAAACTTCTAAATATCGTGCTGAAGTAAAGAATAATAGAGATGCCAAAGAAGTGACAGTGTAAAGTATAAAAATGAGAATAAAACAATGTTTTGAAATAAAAAATACTATTTTGTATATTGAAACTGCGTAAGATGCTTGAAATAAATATATAAAATAGAGTATAATAAAAGTAATTTCCCGTCGTAGTGCGAGTTTCACGGAACAATTTAAAACTTTCTATTACAACTTACAGGGAACAGATCTTTCTTCAGCACCGTGGTGCTGAGTCGTTCGTTCCACCTTTGGATTATCCTGTTTGTTTTAAATTATAACCGTTCGACTATGAGGGGATTTTACTTTACATAAAAAAATTGTATTAGATTTCATGGCTATAAATTCATCATTCAGTGCTTCGCAATCGGATACATCTGAAAAAAAAATAATTACTGAAAAAAAACAAATAATTACTGAAAAAAAATTTGAAATAGGGCTTCGTCCAGAAAGTTTTTCAGATTTTGTTGGACAAGAAACACTTGTAAATAACTTAAAAGTGTTTATTTCTGGTGCAAAAAGAAGGGAAGAGCCACTTTCTCACATGCTTTTGTCAGGTCCACCGGGGCTTGGTAAAACGACTCTTTCTGGAATTATTGCCTATGAAATGGGCGGAAATTTACGAATTACATCTGGTCCTGCTCTTGAAAAAAGTGGGGATTTAGCAGCACTTTTAACCTCTTTAAAAGATAATGATATTTTATTTATAGATGAAATTCATAGATTGAAAAAACCTCTTGAAGAAATGTTGTATTCTGCTATGGAAGATTTTGTCATAGATTTAATTGTTGGAAAAGGGGCTGGAGCTAAATCAATGAGACTGGTACTTCCTCCGTTTACTTTAATTGGAGCAACAACAAAATTGGGAAGTATTTCGGGACCTTTGCGAGATAGATTTGGAAATATTGCAAAATTTCAATTTTATGAAGAAAATGAAATGCAAGAAATTGTAGAGCGAACTGCAAATATTTTAAAAATAGATATTGAAAAAGGAGCAAGTAAAAAAATATCACTTGCATCTCGTTCTACTCCGAGAATTTCGAATAGAATAGTTCGGCAGTTAAGAGATTTTGCACATGCAGAAAATAAGGAAATAATAAATACTGCTATTTGTAATATTGGGTTTAAATCGTTAGGTATCGACAAATTAGGTTTAGATGAACATGATAGAGAGTATTTACGACTCATTGTTGAAACATTTCAAAATAATCCAGTGGGAATTTCTACACTGAGTGCTGCGTATTCAGAAGAAAAAGAAACAATAGAAGAAATTATTGAACCGTATTTATTACAAAAAGGTTTGTTACTTCGAACTCCTCAAGGGCGAGTGGTGACAGAGGCAGGAAAAAATGTTTTGGTGTAAAATAACTAATTTTTAACAAATTCAATAATATATTTTTCTGAAAATTTATTATTATTAAATTGTTTGCAACAGTGTTTGCAGGCAATTTTTTTTTGTTTAAAAAAAGTATTTTTTGGAAGTGTTTTTCTTTGAATTTCTGTTTTGCAAATTTTATAATTTTTACATTTTCCTGTATATTGTAGTTGTGGAGTAATGACTTCGTTTCCATAGCATCGAGATGGTATTTGCCCTAAATTTATCATTGTTTCTTTCCATTTTTTTCCATGTCCTGCGTTGTATCCTGCTAATGCATGGGCTATTTCGTGTAAAATAGTATTTATTACTTTTTCTTCAGAATTTATTGCTGTTAAATATTTTGAAAGTGAGATTGTTTTTGTTGTGTAATTACACATTCCAAATCGTTTTTTTGCTCGGTCAAATATAAATACCCAGCCTTGTTTTTCAAGTCCATGTAAAAAAATTAATTCACTTGCCAATATTTCTGCATGAAACATATTCATAACTTTCTGATATTTAAATTTGTTGTTGTAGTATTTTTACAGTTTTTGAAAAGCTTATATTCCTATATTTTTGTAATAAAAATAATTTTGTATAGAGAGAATTTTCTAGGTTAATATAGTGTATATTTAATTTTTTATGCATATTGTTCTGAATACTTATTTTATTTATTGCTTCTATAAAATAATTTTGTAGTGCTATGTCAAAAATTATAATTTTATAGTGTGATGTATTTTTTTGAGTATTTTTTTGTATTATATTTTTAATATAATTTATAATAATAGGTTTGAATATTTTATTAAGATTGTACCATGTTTTTTCTGTGAGAAAATTTTTGTGTGAACCTGAATAAAATAATATTTTCTGTAATTTTTTATGTTTTATGTGTAGTTTTTTATATACTTCGTTTTTGTAGAGATGTACAAAATTATCTATATCTATATATAATATAGATTTTTTATGTATTTGGTAGTGTGATAAATTTTGAATAAATTTATGAGAAAAAGTAGTTTTTCCAGAGCCAATTTTTCCAGAAATACAAATAATCTGCATAATAAAAAAGTATTATCTTCGTGGTAAAAATCCATTTTCTGTTCCATATTTCCATACATGTTGATTCACCATTTCGCTTAAAATTTGTTCCATTTCGTTCCCATCGGTTAAGCGTTGAAACTTTGCAAAATTCATTTTATATCGTCGTAAAGTTTGTTCTGCTTCTTGTGGATTTGGAATATTTTGAAATGTTGTTTTTCCACCAGACATAGTCGCAATTTCTATTTGTCCATAGTCAAAAATAGTTTGCATTACTCCTTCTGTTGAAATATTTACTTCTTTCATATCTTCATATTCGATTCGTGAAGATTCTTTGTCAAAAATTCCATGCCATTGTACATGAAGAATAGAATAATTTGTTATAAGCATTACATCAAAATACCAGTCTATAAAATGATACAAAATCCAAGAGAGAGAAAGGGTTATCCACGCAATTGCCCACCACCATGAATAATTATATCCTAAATCGTGTGCATACAATAGTATCCAAATGGGTATGGTTATACCCACTATTAACCACGAGAATATGCGTTTCCAAATTTCAATAGAATGCCGATGGAATACTTCAAAGAGTTTCTCTCCGCTATCGAGATGTTCTTTGAATATATATTTTTGAACAAGAAGCATTATTTATGAAAGTGTTATGTTGTGATGTGTTGCAGCATGTGCTGAGATAAGAATATTTTTAACTTTTTTCATGCTTGAAACATTCTTAAATGTTATAGAGCTTTCTTTTGCACCTGTATCAATCGAAATACTTTCAGAATTCAATACCCAATTTATTATTCCGTATGTTATTGGATGAATTTCTTTTATGGCAGGAAGAGGAATAGTTTGTACATCTGACCCAAAAAGATGAGAATCTTGAATGATAATTCGTTTCTATTTTTACTTTGTTATTTTAAATCTGCTCCTTGTCCTGCAATTTTTGTAAGAATTACATCAATTATTAATCCAATAATTCCTCCTGTAATAGTTAAAATCCAAAAAGTTTTTATTGGTTCATTGTTCCCTCCCATTGCGGCTCCAATAGCTAATGTTAAAGAAATGAATGAGCCTATTACGAAGCCTCGTAAAAAACTTGGAAGTTTAAAGCCAAAAAGAGGGTGAATAGTTATAAATCCCATTAATCCTACGACAAATCCAATAGCGGATCTATTCGCAATAAGGTCCCACATTATAAGATTTGAAAATGACCATGTTGCATAGATTTGCACTGATGAATCGAGGTGAGGATTATTTGTGAATCCATAAAAACAAAGAAGTCCAAATAATGCTCCTAAAATTGTTCCTCCGCACAGTCTGATCGCTATTTTATTCATAAAAAATATTTAAAAATATATGTATATAAAAAGTATATCATATAATTGTATGTTTCTAAAATATACAAAAAAACTGAAAATATTTATTATTTTCAGTTTTTTTGTAATGAAGCAAGTTATTTCGAAATTATTTTCGAATTCCTAATGTATCCATTAGTTTTGCAGCAGCTTCAGGTTGTTTTTCTTTATAATTTTTCAAAAGTTTTCGTCGTTTCGAAACCATTTGTAAAAGACCTCGTTTTGAATGCAAATCTTTTTTATTTATTTTTAAATGTTCTGCTAAATGCAAAATTCGTGCAGTTAAAATTGTAATTTGTACTTTATATGAACCAGTATCTTTAGCGTGAAGTTGAGCGCCCGTAATCAATTGTTTTTTATCCATAGTGTTGGTGGTTAAATGTCGTGATATTTCGTATTTTTATAAGATTTTACTCTTATAAAAAACCAAAAATCCGTATTATATAAAAGAAACATAATCTGTTTCTCATTATAGTATTGCAAATATATATATAGGAATCAAGCATTACTCTCTTGATTTTATTCCTAAATTAGTGTGAATAAAGTATTGGACCAGGTTTTAATGTGTGATATAATCATATGAAATAATAAATATTTTATATATAACATTATTATGATAAACACAAATAGTATGCATAAAAATAGTGTAAACATGCAAAGTACAATACAAAATATTGTGTTCTGTTGTATTTTTTTTGTAAGTTTAATTTTTACAGCATCTGTGCATGCGAGTAGTAAAAGTAATATTACGACATTAGAATTTCAGTATTGTGAACTTGAAACATGTAAAAAAATTGATAATTCGATTTTTACAAAAAAATTTACAATTGGAGAAACAATACCAATGCGAGTTGTTATTAAAAATCCAGAAAATGCACCAGTATTTTCTGTTCAAAGTTGGGTGAAATATAATTCTTCAGTTTTTTCTATAGCAGGATTATCTGATACAGAGAGTGCTTTTGATTTAGCCGCACCGGGTGAATTTAAAGCAATTAATTCAAAAGGAGAAATGCGAATAGGGCGGGCCACAACCGGTTCTGCTGTTACGGATAACATAATTATTATTGCTGATTTTTCGGTTGAAATTAAGAAAAATCCAAATTTAGCAACATTTAAATTTATGGATTTTAAAAATTCAGAAATTGGAAAAACGGCAGTTATAACTATTCAAAATAATATCCCTGTAAATATTCTAGATACAAACCCTAAAAATTTAGTATTTAAAAATTTAAAATCTGCAGCAATAAATCCTACTGCAACAGCAAAGGCTTCAATAGAAGTCGAGACTGGTCAAAATAATAATTATGAAAATACAACAGTTTCAATAGAGTCTGGAAATATAAATGTGAATGCATATGGTTCAAATATTTCTACTTCAGTAGAGGGTGATGCTCAAACGGTTACTTCTGTTGCACGACCAACAGGATTTAGAACTCGAACATTTGAAAATGGAACAATCGAAATGATTTGGGAATTAAATGAAGATATTTCGGTAAAAGGATATTATTTATATTATTCAACAACATCTGGGGTGTATATGCATAGACGAGATATGGGAAAAACAAATATGTATAAGTTTGATAAAAATTTCTTTACAAAAGATAGAAAAATATTTTTTGCAGTGCAAGCATATGCCGAAAATGGAACGGTATCAGATTTTTCAGATGAAACATTTGTAATAACCGGAAATGAGGGGGCTTCGTCTCATCCATTTTTTGAACAAATTTTTCCAAATGCACAAAAAGTAGGAGAAAATGCAAAGAAGAGCAAGGCGTACTATTTAAAAGAAGGAGAAATTAACAGTGCAAATTTTTCAACAATACAAAAACCTGTACAAAAAAATAAAGTTATTACAGGAAATAGAAATATTCAATCAGGATTAAATTTAAATATTTTGTTGGTATTAATGGGAGGATTTATGTGTATGGGTTCTGGGTTATATATAGTTTTTGGACGAAAAGAGATATAAAATAAAAATATTACATAAAAAATGTGAACAATGATATGTATAAATTTCTTACATCATAGAGAATTAAAAATTATGACATCTAAAGTTTGTGGTGTTTTTAGAGAAAACAGAGTTTTGTGCTTTGCAAGTGGAAGATTTGATGATTTTGTAAATGAATATAAAAATAAATTAAACAAAAATGATGATGATGAAAATGTAGAAAAAAACAAACAACAGCAAGAAAACGCAGCAGTTGGAACATTTATAACCGATGCAAAACATTTACAAAAATTATTAGAAGAGCTATGTTTTGAAAGTATTAATACAAAGAAAAACGCATTAGAGAGAGAGGTAAAAGGAGTGATGAAGCGATTAGATTCTCATAGAGTATTGGAGGCGGTTTCAAAATATATTGTAAAAAATATAAAA
This sequence comes from Candidatus Altimarinota bacterium, assembly GCA_016839105.1. Lineage (GTDB taxonomy): Bacteria > Patescibacteriota > Gracilibacteria > CAIRYL01 > CAIRYL01 > SZUA-1403. Next base: position 7,486 of record DQTD01000070.1, on the reverse strand, counting down.
GAAAAAGATGTTAAAAAATTTGCGAAAGAAAAATTAGAAAATTCGAGTGAAGAAACTGCAAAACAATATGATACAAAAGTTGATTCTTTACGTGCAAATATTCAGTCACAAACCCCTTTTTCAAGCACAGAAATAGATATAATCGCAGAAGTTGGAGTTGAAAATATTATCAGCCGTTTAAATGAAGATGTTGATGGAGCATTATTTTTAAAACTTTTTGCACAAATTGAAAATTCAGAGGATTTATATGAATCGTTAGATGCAGATTTAACAAATATCTTGGCAAATGATGATATTTCAAATGGTAATAAAAATGTTATTTTTGAGAAATTTATAGATTTATATATTATTGAAGAGCGAATAACAGGAGAAACACGAGAGAGTTTAAGGGGATACATTATTAGAGAGAAAACAATGCATGAATTTGATTATATAAAACAATTGCATAAAAATATTAAAACAAAGAAAGAATCTGTTGAAGAATTAAGATTAGATCCTGCAAGAGAAGGTAAAAATGATTTCGTGGTAAGAAATATAGATTTACAAAAAAAAGAAGAAGAAATGCTGAATAAGGTGCGAAAACTTTTGGGTGACGAGGTTGCCAATGGTGCAGAAGAAGTGATGAATGCACATGAAAAAATAGATTTTGAACAACGGAAAATAGCATATTTTAGGTTTATAGAAGAAGAAATAAAGCCATCATTAAAGGCTCTTGAAAAGCAAGGTATTGAAATTACAAGGGAGTATGCAGAAAAACAAGAAAAAGTTTTGCAATTTGCATTAGGCATGATGATTGCATATTCGGAAAAAGTAAGAAAAGAAAAACAAGAAACAATAAAAAGAGAGTTTGGAATGTTTCATGAATATTTAGATGCACTGTCTGTATCTGAAAAACAAAATTCCTATATACCAGTGCTTACTTTTTTAACAAAAGGAGGCAGAACAACGAAGCAAAGAGACGCAATGAAAAATCTGAAAATTTTTACAGAAGAAGACCTTGAAATTATAAAAGGAATTGAATCAAAAAGAAAAAATTTTGAAGATCTTGTAGCAATACAAAGACTGCAATATTCAGAAGATACTCATAGAATAAATAAAATATTGGAATCTGAACAATTTATAGAATTACAGAAAAAAGATCCAGACTGTGAACAGCGAGGAGTTGGATCTGTGTTTGATTTTGTGAAAAATAAAAATATTTTAACAGATGAAGGAATTGTTGCTATTTGTGGAAAAAAAGATGCATTATATCAGCCAAAATATTTTGTAAATGCAAATATTCTTTTAGGAGATGTAGGGCTTTCTACTCGTGATTTAAAGACTGTTTTGACAGGGGGCGGAGATATTACAATGACTAAAAATATTGTATTGAAATTAGGAAAAGAATTTTCGAAAACAGGAAATATTTCTAAAAATATTATTGTTTTTTTTACAAAAAATAGAATTGAAAGTGGAATTAACGATGTTGTAAATAGAGTTAAATTTGTTGCAAAAGATGTTATTGGTTATGCAGAAGGAACAGGAAAATTTACAGAAGAGGGGATTTCAGGAAAATTAAAAGAAACGTATGAACTTTTTAAAAATACTTCGAATTTAGTTGAATCTAAAATTAAAGCAATGCGTAAAGTTGGAGCTATGCTTCATACAACAATTGAAAATTATGATGGAGATAAAAAAAATCTTTATTTTATTGCAATACAAGAAATTTTACAAGAATTAGAAAAAAATTATACAACAATAAAAGAAGGTTTGGAAAATAATTCGTTGAAATATATGGATCCTGAAACGAAAAAATTTGTTTCTCTTAACTTACATAAATTTATAAATGTTACAAATGAGGCAGATAAACAAAAACGGTTAGAATTTTTAAATGCTGAAATAAAAAAATTAGCAGTGCAATATAGCACAGAAAATCTTCAAAATTTATTAGATAAAGTGGATTCTGCTTTTCAAAAAGACAAGGAAAGTAAAACTGGTGGAAAAAATTTATACACTGTTTTAACAGGAATAAATCCAGAGGTATTTAAAAGTGATAAAACTTCTATTCCAGAAAAAATGTTATTTCAAATTTTATCTGAAAGAAAAGGACTCACAAAAGAGTCTATTCTGGTCTTGCAAGATTTAATGAATTCAAAAAATCAATTTGATGAATTTTTTATTATTTCAGGTTCTGAAACAAAATATGTTCCAAAGAAAAATCAAATAGTATTAGAAGAGCATATTTTTACTGAATTACAAACTTTTGATATAACAAAGAGTGAGGATGTAGAAAAATTGGAATATTCAGAGGAAAGTCAGTCGTTTCAAGAAAAGTTAAGTTATGTTTTTCATGAAGTAGGGCATAGTATTTTTGAAAAAAATGGAATAATGATGGTTCGATTTACAAATATATTACAGCAAAATTTAAAGAATGATTATAATGATTTTTTATTAAAAGTTGATGCTCAATATAAAAATGAAAAATCTGAAGATAATAGAGAGGAATTGTTGGTTGAAGTTGGTTCTTTATTGCAGTTTAGTGAAATTGCTCGATTGAATTTTTTAGAAGAAAATTCTGTGTTGGATACGGTATTTTCTTCTGTTTCGGTATCTTCATTAGAAACAGTTTTTAATTTATCTTCATATAACGATGTAGGAACACAAGCTGGAAAAAAAAACTTATCCCTAGAAGGAAGATATTCTGAAGAAGAAGAAGCTCCTGATAATAGAACTGCAGAAGTCTATTTTGAAGAAGGATCTGCAGAACAAAAGGCTGAAAAAGAATTAGAAGAACAAAAAAAATATAATTCAGATTTTTATACAGATGAAATAAAATTACAGAAACTCAGAGAATTTAATAAAATTATTCATGGAAATGAAGAAGGAAAATATGAAAAAGAAATGGATAATGGTGTATTGGGGTATATTGAGCAATTAAAAGATTCACGGTCTGATATTGGAGGTCCTGCTGGAAAAGCTTTGGATAAAGTAATTATAAATTTAGAAAAATCTGTAAATGTTGTAATAAAATATTTTAAAGATCCTAATAAAAATGATACAGAAAGGAGGGCTAATCTTCTTATAGAGTTTGCAGAAGATTTAAAAAAAAATGCAGTTGGATGTGCAAATGAGTTATCTCGACTTCATTCTCCTTCAGGAAATTTATTTTCTCGAATGTGGGAGAATACTCGATTTTTAAGTGGGGATAATGTTGTTGATATTGTAAAGCAATGGTGGAATTATTTTTTACGAAGGCATGCACGAAAAAATAAAGAGCGAGTTGGAGCAGTAGGAGCTGCTATGGCAACTGGAATTGCTCCAGGTCTTGCAACCGATTTTACAAAACAACAAGATAGCGCACAAGATGAAGAGGTGGAGGAATTTCATGGAGCGTATAAAATGTTAAGTGATGGTGATTTATATAGTGAATTTGATAATATTGGGAATCAGGATTCGTTTCAAGCATATATGGAAGAAATGTCTTTGCGAGGATTATTGAACTGGGGAAGGCAAGATGATGATGGAAATAGGGTATATGCTAAAAAATTGACTTCATATGGATCAAATATTAGATTTTATGAAAATGATTTTTTATATGAAGGAGGAGAAGAAAGTGCATTGAATAATAAATTTCAGAAAGCATTTTTAGATGTATATGGTGATAATGATTTATTTTATAGTTTTTATTCTGATAATACAAATGCGATAGATTCAAAAACAAATGATGCAGTTTCGGTGGCAGCTGTGCGTGGAGGGGTGCCGCAACAAATATTAGAATGGTTGTATCAACATGAACATGATGAGTTTGTGAATCCAAATGTGTATGAGGGATTTGTGAAGCTTATGATTGGAGATGGAACAACAGATCCTGCGAATTATATTTATTATTTGATAGCAGGTGTGCATATAGGACTTTTAGATGTGAATGTATTTCCGCGTTTTTATGGATATTATGGAAATACATTTCCTCCTTTTAATGGGATTGCGAATTATACAAAACAAGATGCTGATAATGCGATGGAGGCTGTTTTGAAAAATAAAGACGGGAGTTTTCGTAATATATGGGAAGAGCCTCCAGAAATTTGGGTTCCGTGGGTTCATGCAAATGTTATGACTATTCCTTCTACTGTAGAGCGAACAATTATTAACTTAGGACAAAAAAAAGCTGGTGGCTTTGATCATGATAATGCAGGTTTATTAGCGGCAATTGGGAGTGCTGATACTGGTGGTCAAATGTTGGCTCAGGCTTCTACGGGAAATTTAGAAACGAAACTAACAGTATATAGTCAATCTATTTATGGGCAAGTTCAAAATGTGTTAAATTTATCGAATATGGATTATGATGCGGATAATAATAATTTTAATTTTGAGATTTTACAAAAAACTATTACTCGGCAAGCTGGTTTTTTTTCTTCTACAGATGCACTTATTAATTCTCGATTAGATTCTTCAAAATCTAAATTTAAAGCAACAGAAGATTTTTTACGAAAACCACCTAGGGGTGGTTATGGGTATAAAGATGGGTTAGGTACTGAAGAGTATATGAAAATGGGGAGGGCTATTTATTCGAATGTTTATACTCCTAAATTTAAAACATTGGCAGAAGATTTTTTATTTGCAGGAAGTTATAATAATAATGCAGACGGACTTAAAGCAAAATGGGCGGAATTACGAGAAGATTCATATATTAAAAATGTTATTTTCAAAGGAGAGGCTGTTCCAGAATTAAAAAATGCTGCAAGTATTGACCAAGAATATTCTATTATTGTGGCTAAAATTTTTCATCATTTTTTTACAGATCATCCAGATGCAAAAAAAAATGTGTTATCGGTTGTAAATGCTGCACAAGATGTTTATTTTGGAATGGGTATTTCTGGTGTTTCGGGGTCTGATAAATGGGGAACAGAGAATGATGTGCCGTATCAATTTGTAGAAAATTATAAAAAAGAACGAGGAGTAGACCCAACAGTGTAAAAAAATATCTCTTTTGACATAAAAAAATATAAGCGATAAGATTTATATGATAAAAAATTACAAGACTTATCGCTTATTATTTCACACTACATAACATGGCTAAAAAATCAGAAGAAAATAACAAAAATTTAGCATTAGATGCTGCTATGTCTCAAATTCAAAAAGCATACGGAGAAGGTGCTATAATGAATCTTTCTGATGCAAAATCAATGAATGTTGAAACAATTTCAACGGGTTCTATTGGTCTTGATATTGCATTAGGAGGAGGTATTCCAAAAGGAAGAATTATTGAAATTTATGGTCCAGAAAGTTCTGGTAAAACAACTCTTGCTCTTCATATTGCAGCGGAGTGTCAAAAACAAGGAGGAACTGTTGCATTTATTGATGCGGAACATGCTTTAGATCCAGAATATGCAAAAAAAATTGGTTTAAATTTAGAGAAATGTTCAATTTCACAACCAGATTCAGGAGAACAAGGTTTGGAAATTACAGAAATTTTAACACGATCTGGAGCAGTAGATTTGATTATCGTTGATTCTGTTGCAGCACTTACGCCAAAAGCAGAAATTGAAGGAGTGATGGGAGATTCTCATATGGGGCTTCAAGCACGGCTTATGTCTCAAGCACTTCGAAAATTAACATCTGTTGTTTCAAAAACAGGAACAACGATTCTTTTTATCAATCAGCTTCGAATGAAAATTGGAGTTGTATTTGGAAATCCAGAAGTAACTACTGGTGGAAATGCATTAAAATTTTATTCATCTGTTCGAATAGAAATTCGGCGTGGAAAAAAAATTGAAGTTGGAACAGGGGATGACAAAGTGTGTACTGGTAATGGAGTACGAGTAAAAGTTGTGAAAAATAAAGTTGCAGCACCGTTTAAGCAAGCAGAGTTTGATATCATGTATAATGAAGGAATTTCAAAAACTGGAGATTTAATTAATGTTGCAGTAAAAGAAAATATTGTTAAAAAAGCTGGAGCGTTTTATTCATATGGTGAAACTCGACTTGGGCAAGGAATTGAAAAAGCAAAAGTATTTTTGAAAGAAAATACTGAAATGTTTGACGAAATTCGAAATAAAGTAATTGAGGATACTGGTATTAATACAGGTAAGTCTGAAACGACTACGACGGAAAATAAAAAATAAAATTATAAAAAGTCTTTGACCTTCGTTTCGTTTTAATTTATACTCATTCGGCTATACGCCGAGATGGCGAAATTGGTAGACGCGCGAGACTCAAAATCTCGTTTCCTTCGGGAAGTGTGGGTTCGATTCCCACTCTCGGCACCAGAAATTATATATATATTTTCTTTTTATGAACGAAGTAACAACAATTAGTGTACAAACACGAGATATTAATGATCGACCACGAGATATTAGAGCTGAAGGATTGATTCCTGCTGTTCTCTATGGTTTTGATATAGAATCTACTCCTATTCAGTTTGATTATCAAATATTTCGAAAAGCATTTCGAGTTACAGGAAGGTCTACTGTTATGACTTTAGAGTTAAATGGGAAAAATATTTCTACTTTAATTAAAGATATTCAATATAATCCACTTACGGATGAATTTGATCATGTCGATTTTCTTGCGGTAGATGATAACGCTCCAGTGAAAACTCGAATTAAAATTAGAACAGAAGGAATGTCTCCTGCAGAAAAAAATCTTCAATCTCTTATTAGTAAACCAACAACTTCAATTGAAGTTTCTTGTATTCCAAGATTACTAAAAAAAGATATTACGGTTGATTTAGGAGTATTAGTAAACTTTTTTGATAAAGTGACAGTTGCAGATTTACCAATTTCTTCTGAAGAAGGAATTGAAGTTCTTACAAATCCGAAGGCAGTAATAATTCAAGCAAATACTCCAAAAGGAGGAATAGATGCGAGTAATAATGCTAAAGATACAGAAAAAGTATAATCAATCATATGTTCTATATAAAAAAATAACAAATTTTGTATTTGTTATTTTTTTATTTGCATAAATATATAAATATATGATATATTATTGAATGCATTTTTTCGCCAGAGAACACTCTCTCGCGTGAAGGATTTATAATTATTCTTTCATCCATAAAATTATGAGTAAGTCACTTGTGCATTACGAAACAATGTTTTTATTCGCTCCAGAATTAGCTGAAACAGCTGTTCAAAAAGAAGTAAAAATACTTAAAGCAAAAATTTCTGCATTAGCAGGAGTTGAAAACGCTATTACTTTCGAAGACCACTGGGGAAAACGAAAGCTGGAATACCCTATTAAAAAACGAGACACAGGATATTATGTTGTTATTCAATATAATTTTCCAGGTCAAGAAATGAGAGATTTTGATGAAGACCTTCGTTTAGATCTTAATATTCTTCGACATTTAACAATTCGAGTACCTGCGAAAGAAAAATCAGTGCTTACATACGAAGAAGTTACAGTAGAATATCAAGATTTTATTGATGAAAAAGTTGCAGGAAAACGAAAAATTAAGAAAATTTCTAATCGAAAAGAAAGTCTTAATATTAAAAAATAATTCAAAATAATT
>DQTD01000091.1 GCA_016839105.1 Candidatus Altimarinota bacterium | reverse complement strand
TAGTAAAAATAGTAAAAATAGTAAAAATAGTCATAGCGAAAGAACTTCTAACCGTGGAAGAGGAGGGAGAAAAAGATAGTATTAGTTATTTATAAGTCAAAATTTAATAAAAAAATATGAGTGAAATAATAGTGCGATATCCGCCATCTCCAACTGGGTTTTTTCATATTGGAACAGCGAGAACAGTTTTGTATAATTTTCTTTTTGCACAAAAAAATAAAGGAAAAGCAATTATGAGAATGGAAGATACTGATAAAAATAGGTCTGAAAAACAATTTGAAGAAAATATTTTGTCTGGAATTCAAACATTAGGAATGAAATGGGACGGAGAAATTGAATATCAAAGTAAACGAACAGAAATTTATACAAAATATCTTTCTCAACTTTTGGCAGAAGATAAGGCCTATTACTGTTTCTCTACACCTGAAGAATTAAATACATTACGAGAATTAGCACAAAAAGAAAAACGAGCGTTTCGGTATCCAGAAACGTGGAGAGGTGCAGATAAAAAATTGGTACAAGAAAAACTTGATGCAGGAGAAAAATCGGTTATTCGATATAAACTTCCAAAAAATGTTTCAGAAATTACATTTACAGACGCTGTGCGTGGTGAAGTTACAATTAAACTTACAGAGCTTGATGATTTTGTAATTGCAAAAAATTTAGAAACTGCTTTATATAATTTTTGCGTTGTTATCGATGACCACGATATGAATATTTCTCATGTTATTCGTGGAGAAGACCATATTTCAAATACACCAAAACAAATTTTGTTATTTAAAGAGTTTGGATGGGAGATTCCAACATTTGCACATTTACCGTTAATTTTAAATGCGGATAAATCTAAACTTTCAAAACGAAAAAATAAAGTTTCGGTAGATGATTATTTAGCAGATGGATTTTTACCAGAAGCTCTTATAAATTTTTTAGCACTTTTAGGCTGGAATACAAGTGATGAGCAAGAAATTTTTACAATGGAAGAACTTGTGGAAAAATTTAGTTTAGACCGAGTGCATAAAGGTGGAGCGATTTTTGATATTGAAAAATTGAAATGGATTAATCAAGAATGGATTAAAAAAATGGATATTTCAGAATTTTACAAGAGAGTCTTGGAATATTGGAAGAGTGAATATGTAAAAAAATCTGAGAAATATAATTTTGATATTTCTCTATTTGGAGATTTAAATAATGAAAAAAATAGTATATTCTTACAAGAAGCACTTGCTTTAGTAAAAGATAGAACAAAACAACTTTCTGAAGTGTTTGAAAATTTAGAACTGTTTTATACAGAAGATGCGACACTTGCATATTCAACCGATATTTATTTTCATAAAAAAATGAAAACAAGTAGGGAAACAGCAGAGGAATCGTTGAAATTTGCAAAAAAAATTATAGAAAATTTAGATGATAATTTTAAGTTTACGGCTGATAATTTAAAAACTGTATTTGTTGAAAAAATTAAAGAAGCTGGATTTAAAAATGGATACATTTTGTATCCTTTGCGTGTGGCTCTTTCTGGTTCAGAATTTTCACCTGGAACATTGGAACTTCTTGAAATTTTTGGAAAAGAACGAAGTCTAGTACGAATGAATAGAGGAATAGATTTATGCCAATAGAAATATATGTAATTATTGCAGTTGTTGTGTTCTTCACTGCAATAATGTCATCAATAGCAGGATTTGGAAGCGGTATAATAATTATTATGCTGTTTTCATTTTTTTATGATATTAAAATTGCCATAGGGTTAGCATCTGTAATTTTTCTATTTACGAATATAAACAAAATATTATTGTTTTATAAAACGGTAGATTGGGATTTTGTAAAAATAATGTATATAACAATGTTACCTGCGTGTGGATTAGGTGTATATTTTTTCGATGTAGTGAGTACAGAATTTATTAAATATTTTTTGGCAAGTTTTGGAATTTTTATGATAATTGATCATATATTTCCTTTTAGAAAATCGAAAACTATAGAAAAATTTACAAAGCCTAAAATATTAATGGGAGGTTTTTTTATGGGATTATTTTCTGGGCTAGCATCCGGTGGATTTACAAAAACCTTTCTTTTGCAGGCCAGAGGGTTATCGAAAGAAATGATGGTGGGAACAGGTGTAATTTTAACAATAGGAATAAATATTATAAAATTACCAGCATATATGTATTATGACTATTTGCATGTAAATGAAATTTTTTTGCTGGCTCCTTTGTATTTTGTAAATTTAGCAGGAAGTTTTCTTGGAAAAAAATTGCTGAAAAATATTTCTAAAAAATTATTTGAAAATATAATTTTGGTAATAATTTTTTGTACAGTTGTAAAATATTTATTTTATTAGTGTTTTGTATTATTTTTACATATTTTCTACAGTATGAATTCCCATACAATATAATCCGTTATGCATAATATTTTTAAACACTTTTATAAGTGCAATATTATATACATAATCTGGATTGGTTTCGTCTGCAATTTTTGTATGAGCATAAAAAGAACTAAATTCACTGGCTAAATCATATAAATAATTTGCTAGATTATGAGAACTTAATGTTTGAAGCGAAATTTCTAGTGCAGATTCAAATTGAGAAAATTTCTTTTCGAGTGCAGTAATTTCTATTGTTCTGGTTGTTAGGTTTGAAGTATCTATATTTTCTATATTAGTAATTTTTTCTAAAATAGAATTTGCTCTTATATATGAATACAAAAGATATGGACCTGTGTTTCCAGAAAAATCGAGTGCGACACTTTCATCGTATACAATATCTTTTCCTGCAGAAACTTTTAATATTGAATATTTGATTGCAGATATCGCAATTTTTGTAGAAATATCAATTTTTTTTTCTTGAGATAACATGCTTATAACAGAATTTTCTTGTTGTTCAATTTTTTGTAAAACATTTTTTTGTGCTTCATCTACCCATTCTTGTGCTCGGATAATTCCCCCGGTTCGAGATGACATTTTTCCTGTTTTGAGTTTTAAAATTCCGTGAGCTCTATGCATTGTTTTCTCTTTCCATTCAGGGTTTATAAGTCCTGCGACTTCTTT
>DQTD01000102.1 GCA_016839105.1 Candidatus Altimarinota bacterium | reverse complement strand
GAGTAAAAAAGTTCAGCTTTTTCATCTGTTATTTTCGACAAAGAATCAATATTTCCAAAATCTTCTAGCCATGTTTTACAAATATATCCAAATCCTGCGATTGCGAGGACATTTGGAGTAGAGGGAGTTTGATATTTCTCAGACATTTTTTTCTCTAATAGTGCAATAGAATGCTGATTCCCAAAGTCTCGTTTTTCATTTTTTCGTTCTTCTTCAATTTTTTGTGCTCGTGAATATGCTTTTGGCGATAACACTAAAAAACCAAGCCCAGCAGGAAGCCCTAACGACTTTTGAACAGCAAATAGCCAAACATCTGCCGATGAAAAATCATAATTAACCCCTCCCATTCCGGAGGTAATATCTACCGCAAGTAAAATATTTTCTGAAACATTTTTTATTTTTTCAGAAAATTCAGAAATTTCATCTGGAGAATATCCAATTCCCGATGCCGTTTCACTTCCAGTTATGCAAACGGTATCAGCAGATTCTATATTTTTTATAACATTATTCAGTTCTACTCGTGTATTTTCAGCTCTATTATTTTCGTTTGTATTATTTTCAAATTTTTGTGTTTTTCTTCCATTATGCACTGCTGTTTTATACCAAACATTTCCAAAATTTCCATTTACAACATGAATAGATTTTTCTTCAATTACCCCTCGAACCACCAATTCCATAGATTCGGTAGCACTATACGTATAGTAAATTTTATAATTTTCTGGAATATTAAAAAAGAGCCGTGCACATGCAAGTCCCGATTTTGAAATATTTGTAAATTGTGCACTTCTATGCGAAATAGACCCAATTCCTCGCTCTAAAATTTCTGAATAAAAACCTACAACTCCATCATACAACTGTGACGGACCAACATTAAAATTCATAACAAATTTTTTCTCTTCTGTGTTTGACATGTAATATAAATAAAAAAACTATAATTAAAATCAGTATAAAATAACAAATAATTACAGCCGAATGGAGCCTGCCAATTCTCGTCGTTTTACATCTTTTTCTTTAAGATCATGACGTTTATCATACTGCTTTTTTCCCTTTGCAATTGCTATTTGTAATTTTGCACGACCACGAACCAACACCAAAGCAAGCGGCACAATAGTTGCACCTCTTTCATCCATAGCTTTTATTATTTTCTTTAATTCTTTTTTATGCAATAACAATTTACGGTCTCGCCTGTCTTCGTGTCCTGTCCCTTGTTTCATGTGTTCCCACGGTTGAATTAATCCACTTTTCCAAAACGCCTCTCCCCCTTGAATAGAAATAAAACTTCCTCTTAATGTCACTCGCCCTTCTCTAATACTTTTAATTTCAGACCCAAATAAAGACATTCCTGCTTCGTATCTATCACCAATTTCATAATCATAAAATGCCCGACGGTTTTTATTAACCAGTTTTTTCATGAGAAAAATAAATTGTTTTTAATACCTAAAGCGTATCATGATTTCTCATTAATTCAAATTTTCCTAATATTTTTTGTGATGAAATTGCACCAAATCTTCGAGAATCCCTCGAATTAGAAATATTATCTCCTAATATAAAATATCTATCTTTTTTTATATGATTATTTTTTATATATAATTGCAACATTGCTAACTCTCCTTTTGAAAAATTATATTTTTGATTTCCAGAATTTTTATATTCTTCGCCGTTTATCCATAATGTATTGTTTTTTATTTGTAAAAAATCTTCAGATGTCGCAACCAAAACTTTAATAATTGGAATTTTTTCTCCAACATAATCGTATGCAATTAAATCTCCTTTTTTTGGTTTTATTTCGCAAATTTCATAATATTTATGCAATAACATAACCCTGTCATTATTTTGAAGCAGTGGAGACATAGAATTTCCAGAAATTCTTTTTCGCTCACGAGTAATTTTTTCTTCACAAGTTTTTACAAGCACTGTTGGCATTGGTGTAATTATTTTTTCTCTACGTTCTCGGTTTTCTATTTTGTGACAACCTGAAAAAACTAGAGCTGTACACACAAGAGAGATTATAAATAATTTTTTTTGAAATTTTTTTTGCATGATTTTTTATATTTTTAATTATTTACACAAAGCACAGTATACTAAAAAAAGAATATTTATTCTAGAATTTCGAACACTGTGTGTGTTTTTACTGTAAAAATTTGTAATAATTTTTATAGTAAAGGTGTAAAATTTATATAAAATTTTAAAGTAAAACATATAAGAAAGATATCAAAACAAATTATCAACGCCATTGAATCACGAAAAGTAACTATTTTATACGGACCAAGACAAGTTGGAAAAACTACTCTTATGAAAAATATTGCAAAAAAATTTAAAGACTCTCTTTTTTTAAATGCAGAAATTCCAAATGTAAAAAATTTATTTGAAACTAAAAATCCTGAAAAAATATATTCCTACTTCGGAAAATCTAAATATATTTTTATAGATGAAGCTCAGACAATAAATGAAATAGGGCTTGTTTTGAAAATTTTATATGACACATTTTCAGATATACATATAATGGTAACAGGGTCTTCATCATTTGAACTCTCTTCAAAAATTCATGAACCACTTACCGGAAGAAATAGAACATTTTTTTTACCACCACTTTCCCTTGAAGAATGGCAAGATGAAAAAAAATATTCTCGATTTGAAATGGATGATTTATTAGAACAATTTCTTCGATTTGGAATGTATCCAGAAATTCTTTCTGCATCATCAGACGCAGAAAAAAAAGAAGCTATTATTCAAATCTCTTCAGATTATTTATACAAAGATATTTTACAATTTCAAAACCTAAAAAATCCAAAATTATTACGAAAATTATTACAAGCACTTGCTTTGCAAATAGGAAGTGAAGTTTCATTTCATGAATTATCTCAACTTTTAAAAACTTCGAGTGCAACCATTGAGCATTATATTGATTTACTCGAAAAATCATTTGTTATTTTTTCTCTTCCTGCCTATTCAACAAATCCTCAAAAAGAAATTGCAAAAAAACAAAAAATATATTTTTACGATGTAGGAGTACGAAATGATATTGGCGGATTATGGGAAAATTTTTGTATTGTAGAACAAAGGAAATCTTCGCAGCGTATTGGAAAACAAGGGCAAGAATTTTTTTGGAGAAGCTATTCTCAAAAAGAAGTTGATTATATTGTGATAGAAAATGAAGAAATGAATGCATTTGAATATAAATGGAATACAAGAAAAAAAGTAAAAGCCCCAAAACTTTTTAGTGATTTATATCCACACTCAACTTTTTCAGTACTTTCTCCCGAAAATTTTTGGAAATATGTTTAGGGTT
>DQTD01000056.1 GCA_016839105.1 Candidatus Altimarinota bacterium | reverse complement strand
GTAGTGCTGGGTGAATCGAAAGATTTTTCAACATTACAATTTGGAAGTTTTAAATATTTACAAGTTGAGATTAAAAAAGTATCAGAGGCAGATTCTGAATATCAACTTATTGATATAAACGGAGATAATGGAGCGGATACAAATGATAGAAAATTAATAGCTTCGGTTCCATATGCAATTCATTCGTATAATGCTCAACATGCTATAAATGCAGAATTGGCAGAAGGTGCAAAAAATCCAAACTTTATTTTAGATGCAGAAAATACTGCAGAATATGGAAATGTAAATACAATTTCATTACAATTTGGAAACGATTTGGACGCAGCATTAAATAAAAAATTATCGTATGATTTAGCAACGCAAAAATTTAATTTTAATTCTTCTGTAAATATTACAGGAGATGTTACAGCAACAGGTCTTATAAATGGTGTAAACCTTCAAGAGCTTACGACTCAGGTTGAAAACATCGCAGTAGTCCGAAATTCTGCTGAATTTATTATTGATCCAAATAATCAACACGAAACAGAAGATTTAGTTTTACAATTTGGTGGAGCATTAGAGAAAACGTTAAAATGGGATATTGCAAAAGAACGATTTGAGTTTAGTGATGATTTATTTATTGCAGGAGTATTAGAGTTGGTAAGTGATTTAAAATTGGGAGGAAGTATTGAATTACTTGATGGAGAAAAAGTTGATGGAATTGATATTTCTGCATTAGCAAATATTGTGAGCAGTAATGCTGATAAATTGTCTGCAGCGGAATTGGTGATTGCTCAAAATGCAACTGCTATTCTTGCAAATACAGATAAAATTACACCACTTCAAGCAATTGTTGTAGAAAATGCAGGAGATATTTTAAGTAATTATAATTTAATTACAGCAGAACAGGCAAAAGTACTTGCAAATACAAATAAAATTACATCACTTCAAGCAATTATTGCAGAAAATTCAGAAGATATTTTAAGTAATTTTACAAATATTGAAACACTGAAGGTAAAAATGACAAATGCGGAAGCTGATATTGTTGTAAATGCAGCAGAAATTGTAAAAAATATAGATAAAATTACTACAGCACAAACAGATATTATTACAAATGCAGGAGATATTTTAAGTAATTACAGTTTAATTACAACGGAGCAAGCAAAAACTCTTGCTAATGCAAATAAAATTGAAATAAACACAGGAAATATTACAGGAAATACAGGAAATATTGTGAATAACGCTATTGCGATTGCAGCGTGGGAAAATAAAATGCTGGTCGCAGAAACAAAAATTGCAGAAAATATAAGAGATATTGATAAAAATGTTCTGGATATTCAGGAAAATATTCAAACAATTGGGGCACATCAAGAGGCTATAGATTCATTAAAACAAGCGGTTGCAACGCTACAAGCAAATCAAAATACGGGAGGACCAAATGAAGCAACTCAAGATTCCGATATAATACAAGCGAAAGCAGATATTGATATTTTAGAAAGCAAGGTTGGTAATATTGAAATTGATATTACAGGATTAAAACGAGATATTGTAGATTTAGAAGCAGATATTGCAGCGAATGCAGCACTTATTTTAGCTCATGCTCAATTGATTAATACGCTCAGTACAAGGCTTGGTTTAGCTGAAAATGCAATTATTGTACAAGCAAGAGATATTTTGGATAATGCAGAAGGTATTTCAAATGCGCAACGAGATATTATAAATAATGCTTCTGCAATTCTTGTAAATAATGGTTTTATTACTCAAGTTCAACAAGGTATTATAAATAACGCGTCTGTAATTGAAACAATAAAAACTAAAGTTGAAAATTTAAAAAATAGAGTTTCTGATACGGAAAATAGATTATTGACTACGGAGAATGCGACAGGTCAAAATACTATAAAAATTGATGCACTTACTGCCGATCAAACAGCACAAAATAATGCAATTAATATAAATACGGGAGATGTTTCAGATATTAAAATTGCGATTGGAGATGGTGATTTTACAGGTGCAAATTATATTACATTTGGTGAGGATTTAACAGATGCGATTCAAGATTTAGATGGAGTGATTAAAACCGTTGCAGAGCTTGCGGCTCAAAATACGAATGAAATTAGCACTTTAAAAGATACAATTTTAAATATGTCATTTGAGCAATTGGTATTACAACAATTAGCAATTGGAACAGGGGTTGTTGCTCTTGATGGTACAGATAATAAAATTAATGTATATGCATCGCGGGAAACAGGAATTGAAAATGCTCATCATTTTTATAAAATATATTCTCAGCAACAAAGTTTACAAGATATTGAAATTCAGTTTAAAGTGTTGCTTCCAAAAAACTTTGATACATTTGAAGGTTTAAATTTTGTATATAAAACAGATGGAACAAATTTAAATGCAAAGCTTGATTTTGAGCTAAAAGATGCAGCTGGCAATATTGCAAAATCTGTAACTGGTCTTTCTGAAAATATGTGGACAAATTATAGAGAAACAAATTTTTCTTCATTATTTGCGCCTCAGGCTGGAGAATATTTATATGTAACATTTAAACCGTATTCACAAGATAAAAATGAAGTGAAAATTGGAGATATTAGCATTGAATACAAAACGAAATAAAAATATAAAAACTACTATATAAATAAAAATATATGAAAATAAATAAATCATTTTATCGTTTGTCAATTGGGGCACTCGTTTCTTCTTTTCTTGTTTCTGGAGCATTTGCTCTTGAGTCTCAAGCTGATAATATAGTTTTTGAAGGTGATGGGAATTCTACAGAAATTATTATTAAAAGTGACAATATAGGTAATTCAACATTGTATTTTGGAGATACTTTAAATAATTTTTTACAGTGGAATGCCGACGAAAATGCGTTTATTTTTTCTAATAATGTTGATTTTGGAGGAAACCAAGTATTAAATATGAGAATTGAACATATCACTTCAACTGCAGGAAATCCAATTCCTGATTGTGATTCTACTCAATCGGGAAGATTGTATTATAATACAATCGAAAAATATTCGTATGTTTGTAATGGAGAGCGGTGGAAACAAATTGATGAGGAGTCTATTCCTGCGGTTGTGCCATTTATTGAATCTGTATTTCCTACAAAATTAGAAGTTACAGTAACAACACAAATAAATATTAAAGGAAAAGGGTTTATGCCTAATTCGCAATTAATTATTCCAGGTTTTAGTGGGATAATTGAAAATTTTACACTTGTAAGTCCATCTGAAATTACGGTAGATATTACTCCAGATACAAATACATTAGATGGAGCGTATGATTTTATTATTGATAACTCTGGAAAGAAAAATACTGAATGGACTGGAAATGGGGTGCAAATTATAAATATCTTCTCAACAGTAGATGTTATTCCGGGTACTGTGCTTACATTGTGGGAACGAACTGCAAATGTGGATGTTTCGGAAGGAAGTATTTTTCCACAAGATAATGGGGTGGTTGATTTTGACAAAGGGGGAAGTTTTGGAACCGTTCCAGAAAATTCAGATTTTTCACTCACATTTACGCCAAAATATATTGCTGGGAAAAGTTCTGATGGATACGGATTTATAGGAATTGATAATGAGGACCCAAGTCTTGATCCATCATTTACAGATTATGCTTTTTACTTTAATAATAATACATTAGAGTTGTATGAAAATAATGTGAAGGTGTTGTCATATGGAGCGTATAATATTACGGATTTATATAAAATTATTAGAAGTAATAATATTGTGTATTATGTAATTAATAATACAATTATTTATACATCAACTATTCCGTCAAATTCTTCAATGGTATTTGATGCTGTATTTATTCAATATATAGGAGCTGAAAATATTAAATTAACATACTAAAAATGACATATCTAATAAATCTTAAAAAATATTTCGGCTTTTTTTTCTCTTCTATTGTATCTGTTCTTTTTTTAGGACTAGTAGTTGAAAATATGAAAGTGAGTGCAAATACTGGTGATATAATTATTATAGAACAAGAAATTTTTGGTGCTATTGAATTGCCAGTAGATTCACTTGGGAATTCAAAATTATATTTTGGAGAAAATTTAAATAATTTTATTGAATGGAGTGCAGATAAAGATGCTTTTGTATTTTCAAACAATATTAATTTTGGTGGAAATGAAGTTTTAAATTTTCGATTGGAAAATTTAGTAAGTGCTCCGCAATGTAATACAGATAATTCAGGGCGAATGTATCATAATACTACTGATAAATATTCGTATATTTGTGATGATGCAATATGGAAAGTTTTAGATAACGATGATACTTCTGCTCAGGCGGTACTTCCCTTTTTGTATAATGTGAGTCCAAATTTTTTAGGATTTAATGTAACTGCAGATGTAAAAATTACAGGTGAAAATCTTCAGAATATTACACATTTTGAATTATCAAATGGTGTTGTGTTGAATTCATTTGAAGTGTTAAATAGTGAAGAAGCAGTGTTACATGTTACAACAGGTAATGCTGATGCTATGATTGATATAATAGCATTAAATAAAGGAGAACAATGGTCTGGAAATGCATTAAAATTAAAGGTTGCTTCATCGTTAGGGTTAAATGATGTCTTGGATAATTTTGATAATAATGCTGAACAAATGACAGAATGGATTCCCGAATTATATCCACTTACTTTAGATGTGGGTCCTACTGCAAATTATATTTATGATGGAGGAGGAGATAATGCATATGACAAAGGAAATTATTTGAATACAGGAGGGGACGGAACAGGAAAAAAACAAATTTATTATACAGATAAAATAGTAGTTTCAGATGAACAAGCATTTGGAGTTGGTGGAAAATATTTCACATTAATGAAGCATAATATCTTTATTTTAAGTGCAACGGTTGGAGATGGATTTTCAAATTTTTATACAAACGGATTTCTTGGGGCGGATAGTAACGGAATGGCAGACGTATTTGTGATGTCGTATAATGGATATAATGCATATATCAAGAGAGTGTATGGGGCTGGAAGTACTCCATCTATAAATCATATTTATTTGGTGGATAGTTCGGTTGATGCAGAAGCGATTCATGAATTTTCTACAAATACAAATTTTGATAATCATGAATTAAAAAATTTAGAAAAACTTGCAACAATAGATAATAATAAATTTTATTATTTTGCTTTTGCATTAAAAAATGGAGAATATATTTCTGATGATAATGTACGAAATTTAACAGAATTTATTGTAGATAAAATGTTATCGAGTTTTTAAGATTTTCTGAAGAGTGCTTTGGCAATAATTGTCATATCAGTAAAAAAATTCCAATGTCGAATATACAATGTTTCGGTTTTAATATTTGTTTCTGGAGAAAAAATTCCAGGTCGTAAAATAAAACGAGATTCTGATAGTTTCGTATCAAGTTCAGTAAGAAGTTTTGGTCCAACAATGCTAATATTTTTTTTAAGAACAGAAATAAGCAATAATAAAAAATTTATATATTTCGTTTTCTGAGAGCATGTGTAACTAAAAAAAGTAGTATTTGTACCATTTACAAATGTTACTTTTTTTATGTTTTGTTTTTGAAAAATATAGACAAATAAGAGAACCGGTGAGTGTATGAATAAAATAAAACTTGAAATAATAATATCAAATAATCTTTTTAAAAATTGTCCCCACCCAAAAAGAGGGGATTGTTGTAGTGTTAAAAATGTTGTTTCTCCTATTGTTTCTGTTTCAATTTGTGAGTGATTTATTCCAATAGTTTCAAGTGATGTTCGAAGTACTACCCCTTTATTTTGACAAAAACTGGCTAAATTTTCTGAATGTTCAACGGCTTCACATAAAAATAATTCTTGAATTTTTTCAGATGTAAAAATACGTTCAAGAGAATCAAGTTTTCCAAAAATCTTTACTCCCGAAATTTCTTTTTTCTTTGATCCGTACGGAGTTAAAATAGCAACAGGTTTATGAATTGATTGAGTTTTGAGTAAATTCGTAATAATTTTTTCTGCATTTTTTCCTGCACCAATAACGAGCATTCTCGAAATTCCAATATTTTTTGATGCTTGAAACATTGTATATTTTTTATAAAGAACTGATATAGAGAAAAGGAAAAGAGTAGAAAATATAAATAATAAAATAATAATACCTCTGGAAAAAAATAAATCTTGTTTAAAATAAAACAGAAGAGGGAACAATGTACTTGCAGAAAGAGAAGAAAAAAATACTATTTTAGACTCGTTAAACAAGCTTTTTTCTTTTAAAGAATATCGTCCAGAAATTATAAGTAAAATAATCCAAATACAAACCATGAGGCTTGCCATATAAATATATGGTTCAAATAAAAATTTTGAATGTGAAAATGTTCCAAGGCGTGCGAGGTATGCAAGTGTAAAACTGAGAAAAAGAGCAATGGTATCAAAAAGAAGAATGATAAGTTTTTGGTATATTCGAAGTTTCATAGCAATAAAAAAAGTTTTTAATATTCTCATGTTTTCATATTCTCATATTCTCATGCTTTTCTCTTTTGTTATATCTAATATTTATATATAGTTATGCATATAATTTTACTTTATAAATTTATGAATATTTTAAATATACAAAAAATATTATTTTCAGCTGTAATAAGCACTGGTATAATGTGTTCTTCTGCTGTTGCAGGAGGTGCAAATAATTTTGATGATGTGAATAGCAATCATCAATATTTTGATGCTATAAATTGGGTATATAACAATAATATTGCCAAAGGGTATACCGTAAAAGGGTTAAGTGTGAATGACCAAATTCATTATAAACCTGATAATACCATTACGAGAGCAGAATTTGTAAAAATGTTATTGGTTTCAAAATATGCACGATGGGCGATTGATGCAGATGGAAATACAGATTTTTCTGATGTGTATGGAAATGAATGGTTTGCAGAACTTGTAGATTTTGCACAGCAAAAAAATATTATAAAAGGGTATAACGATGGAACATTTCGTCCAAATGATAAAATAAATTTTGCAGAGGCGTCTAAAATTATAGCGTTACTTCATTTATCAGAAGATGTAAATTTGAAAACAAAAGATGCATGGTGGAAAAAATATAAAGATGCATTTGAAAAAAATAATGTTTCGGTATATTCACCAGAGCATTTAATTACTCGTGGAGAAATGGCAGATTTTTTGTTTGATATTTATGGAACAGAAGAATCTGATGCTGCTTTTTCACAAAATCAAACTGTCCGTGAATTAGAGCTAGAAACTATTTTATTAAGAGTTATTTGGAATGAAGAATATGAAAATTCTGATGAAATTGTAGATGAAGATCCATATAGCACGGTTAAGTTTGTCGGCGTTATTGGTGGAAAAGATTTCTATCAAGCAAATATGTCTATTCCACACTCATCAGGTATGTTAATTTCTTTTTATGATAATAATGGAAATATTGAAATAGTAGGTGAAGAGGAAAATTCAGTGTTATTTTTTATGAATAAAAATTCAGCATCGTATAAAGAATTACTACATAATTATAAAATTTCTTTTGGTGCAAATATTCCTGACAAATATAAACTTCCTGAAAATTTAGAAATTTCAGGATTAAATATTGATAACAAAACATTTATTCCGTTTCAAGATAATAATAAATTTGAAATTAATCCATATTTGTTAAAAACAGAATTGTATTCAGGAGAGCATGAAATCTTTACAGATGCTTTAAATGCACTTGTTATACGAACGGGAGATTTTGTTTCTCATAAATATTCAATTTCTGTTCCATTTTTAGAAGATAATCAAATAGCAGGAATTACATGGGATAATAATATTAGGTCTGGTGCATATGATGACGAATATAGAAAAGGGTATACGTATCAAGACCAAGGAGGGTGCGGAAATAAAAATTATGCAAGTATTGTATATGATGATGAGAAAGTTGGTGTATATAAGGGAAATGAAAATAATGGAGATTATAAATGGAAAAATCCTATAGATATTTATATAAAAGAATCTGATTTAAAGCAATCTGGAACAGGAAAAAATGGTGAAAATATTTTAGAATTTACAGATACAAATCATGTTTTTTTGAAAAATATGTATGAAAATAAATATTTTGATTATGATGATAAAATTTCATATGAAGAATTTTTATTAGCTCATCCTGTATTTTTTTGGAAAGATAATTTTGGAAGATTAATTAAATTTGAAGCAAATCGATTTATTCCTCAAGCGGAATGTGGAAAACCTGTTGTCTATTTATACCCAGAAACAGAAACGCAAGTTCATGTTTCGGTTGCTCCAAAAGGTGGATTTTCTATTACCATTCCAGAGCATGGAAAAGATGGGTGGGATGTGATTGCACAACCAAATGGAGATTTAACAGAAATTAAAACAGGAGAAAAATATCCATATTTATTTTGGGAAGGAAAAGGAGGAATATATGAAAGTCCAAATAAAGGGTGGGTAATTCAAAAGTCTCAGGCAGATATTTTTGTTGCAGGAAAATTAACGCAATTTGGATTTAATACGCAAGAAATTACAGATTTTCTTGAATTTTGGTCACCACGAATGCAAGCAGAAACACAGGATTATTTATTTATTTCATTTTGGGGAACGCAATATATGAATAAAAT
>DQTD01000010.1 GCA_016839105.1 Candidatus Altimarinota bacterium | reverse complement strand
TATTTAGTGTGTAACAATTTTTTAATCGATTTTTTGATATTTCTGAAAAATAAAACGGATTCCATTTCCGACTAAAAATAATACAATTAAAGTAAGCACAACAGAACTACTACTGGGAATATCTGCATAAAATGAAATCATAATCCCTCCACAAACTCCCAAAAGATTAATTATCATACTCAACAAAATAGAAGACATAAATCGTTTTGCAAAAATTTGAGCAGTCAAAACGGGAATAACCAAAAGTGCTCCAATTAAAAGTGCTCCAATCGTTTTGAGTGAAAATGCAACCACAACCCCCAATAACACAAAGAAAATCCATTCAAGAATCCATGAGTTTTTATATTGACTGTGCGTAAAATCTTTATTAAAAAAAATTCCAATAAGCCGTTTCCAAAAAAATAAAATAAATAAAATCCCTCCAGCGAATATTCCAGAAAAAATATAAATTTCTTGTGTGGTAGTGGTAAGTATAGATCCAAATAAAAATGTTTCCAAAGAAACTGGATTATCTTTTGCCAAATGAGAAAAAAGCAGAGCAAGTGCCACACCTCCCGTTAAGAGCATCATAGAAATTGCTTCTGGAGGATTTTTTTTTCCACGAGTAAGAAAAAATAAAAGGCTACTGGCTATTATAGAAATAACCATTGCCGTAAAATACGGCGAAATATGAAAAAAAATTCCCATTCCCACTCCTGCTAAACTTGAATGAGCCAGCATATCAGAAATCATTGATTGGCGACTGGCGACCAAAAAATTTCCTAAAAAAGAGGTTAATATAGCGCTTAATCCTCCAATTATAAATGCTCGAAGCATAAAATCATATGTAAATATTTCCATTATAATTTTTGAGTAAGAGAATGATGATGATGAATAGGAGTAATAATCCGCTGTCCCTGTACAAATTCCATAGGGTGACACCCCTCTTGCATCGTTGTATTCAGACATAATATTCTATGACATTTAGAAACAACACTTTCTATTTCATGCGACACAAAAATTATAGTAGTGGAATATTGAGTATTGAGATCTGCAAGTAATTCATAAATCTGAAGTTTTGTTGCAAAATCCACTCCACTCAATGGTTCATCGAATAATAAAACATCTGGATTGTGAAAAAGAGATCGAGCAATAATAACCCGTTGTTTTTGCCCTCCAGATAAATCTTGGAAATTTTTTTTCAGAAATTTCTCTTCTAATCCAACCATTTTTAATACCTCTACAGTTCTTTTTTTTTCATATTGTGTCTTCCAAAAAAATACCGTTGAAGAAGCCATCAAAATTACTTCTTCCACTGAAATAGAAAAAGGAGTGGTAAGAAAATAATCTTGCGGAACATATCCAAACGAAATATTTTTTTTCATTTTTACCACTCCTGCACTGGGAACAATACTTCCTAAAATTATTTTTAAAAGCGTTGACTTCCCCGCTCCATTAGGACCTATAAGCCCAATATATTCTCCTTTTTCTACAGTAAACGAAATACCACTGAGTACTGTATTTTTTCCAAATTGGATTCCTATATTTTCAAGAGAAATTATTGACATTGAAATGCAGTAGAAAGAGTAAGAAGATTGTTTTGAGAAGTCTGAAAATAATCACTCCCTTCAGGCACTGTACTCATTGGATGAACAGAAAGAATTTTTATGCCTGCTTCTTTTGAAAGAAGTTCCGCATATTTTTTTACATTATTTTCTTCTGTTAATATATGTGTTATATGCTGAGTTTCAGCAATATTTTGTAATTTGGCTATAAGTTTTGCCGAAGGCTCATCACTCGGAGAAAGTCCAGCGATAGGAAAAAGTTCAAAATTATATCGTTCTTCTAAATATCCAAATGCATCATGAGAAATAAATGCTTTTTTTTGTACACAATTTTTTAAACCTGATTGATATTGAGCATCAAGAATTTGTAGTTTGTCCGTAAGAATTTTGAGGTTATCTGTATATTCCTGAGCATTTTGAGAATCTACTTCAATAAGATTTTTTGCAATTTTTTCAGCTATTTGTTGTGCCAACACAGGGTCTATCCATGTATGAGGATCAAATTCTCCATGATTATGCTCGTCTTCATGTTCTTCTTCATGTTCTTCTTCATGTTCTTCTTCATGTTCTTCTTCATGCTCATCATGTTTTTCTTCCTCCTCTCTTTTATTAAGATGTAATCCATGTGAAGCTTCTAACACAGCAACTCCCTCTTGTTTCAATTCTGAAATAACATCTTGAGTCCATGTTTCCAATCCCACTCCTTGATAAATAACTAAATCTGCCTGCGAAAGTTTTACTCTATCTTGTGGAGAAATTTTATAAGAATGTGCACTTTTACTCCCTGAAAGATTGATAACATCTGCATTATCACCTGCTATTTCTTGTGCAAAAAAAGCAAGCGGATAAAAACTTGTTATTACTGAAATTTTTGAAGAATTATTTTCTGAAATCTGACATCCTGAAAAAATAAGAGAAGAAAATAGAAAAATAGAAAAAACTGATAAGCGAGAAAAAACAGAAGAAGAGCGTTTCATAAAAAATTTTAATTAAAAAGTAAATTGAAAAATATATTAAAAAATATATTAAAAAGTATATTAAAAAGTACACGTTTTACATTTTCCATGAAAAGAAACCTGATGAGAAGAAATAGACATTCCCTGCTCAATCAATTTTTTTTCTACAGAATGAAGAGTTTGTTCCAAATCTTGAGTGTCTAAACACGTAATAATATGACATTTTTCACATATAAAATGATGATGATGATGCGCTTGTAATTCATAATACGCAGTAGAATTTTTAAGAATAATAGATTGTACAATATTGTGCTGAACCAATGTTTCTATTTGCCTGTACAAAGATGTTTGATTCGGAGAAAACTGATGCTGGTGCAAGATTTTTTCCAAATAAGAAATAGTAATCGGCTTTTGTATTGATGAGAAAATCTCAAGAATAGCCACCCGTAAAGGTGTCTTTTTTAGCTTTTTTTCCCGTAAAAATTCTGAGATATTTTTCATACAAAAAAAGTATAGAGTGTTTTTTATTCAAATGCAAATGGTTTGCATTTGTGAGCAGTGAGTAGAAAAAATTTAAAGATCTAATAGGTTCTCTCCATAAATTATCAGTATTTTTTGAGTAGATAATTTTTTGTGATTTCTCTATATTTAAAATAGAAAAAAGTGTAATATTACATTCAAGACTGAGTGTCACGGTTTAAGATTTAGAACAAATACTTCGTGAGGGGAGAGACTATTTGGAAAGAGTTGAAAGAATATGGAAAATTAGAATACGGAAGAGATACTCAAACATGGTGTTTAGTTATAAAAAATATTACAACAAGATGAAGCTCTTGAAGAATATGGAGAAATTACAGAAGAAATATTTGGATCCAGAGGAGGTTGGAAATCTGTAACATTCGGTCATAAAAAGTTTTCTACAAAATCATTAAAATCTATACAAAAATAATACACTAAAAAAGCATTTCAATAATAATTGAAATGCTTTTTACTTATAAACAATGGCTCCCCAGACTAGATTCGAACTAGTGACCTAACGATTAACAGTCGTGTGCTCTACCACTGAGCTACTGAGGAATAATGCAGTATTG
>DQTD01000088.1 GCA_016839105.1 Candidatus Altimarinota bacterium | reverse complement strand
CTTAGTTTATCATTTTTTGATATTATATTTTTTTCAACTAAAAGATCGTGAAACGCAAACATACCTTGAACTGTTTTTTCTTTCATACCTTTCATATCTGTAAGACGGTTACCATTTATTACAGTATCTTTATTCATAAAAAACTTTTCTTTAACTATACTAAAAGCATCTTCATGAGTTTTATATTTTTCACCCTCTATTACAACGAAACTTATATTATTTTAGTACTCAATTCTTGAACCCATACAGATTTTGTGTCTTTTGGGTTTGATTTACAGTAATCTTCCCATTTTACACTATAAAAACCTCCTTGTTTTTGTTTTGGGTCAATTTCAACAGGAACGCCATTAAAGGTAAGGTTTATGGGTTTGTTTTTATCTACTGCTTTAAAATATTTAAGACCATTTTTTCCAGAAACTCGTTTTATATTTGTAATATTTCTTAGTTTTGAAAGATTACCAGAAATTACAGCTTGTTTATATTGATCACTTTGTGAGTAGTCATAGACTTTTCCATTTTTTGCTTTTATAAAATTTATCCCTGCATGAGAAAATATTTTTTCTCCACTTGAATTAACTGTTAAAAATCCAGAATGATGACCGTCTCCAGTTGCGACTAGATATATTTTATTTTTTTCAAATTTGTATTCTTTTGGATCTATTGCATTTCTTGAGGATTTTGGAGCAAAATTTTTAAAATAAGTACTAAACCTTGCATTATCTCCTGGTTTCGTTTTTACATACTTTTGATAATACTGATCGCCCCATCTATCCATTGTAGACATGCAGTTTATATTTTCGCCACCACTTCCATAGTTTTTGTTTTCAAATTTGTTAAATTGTGAAATATTTTGATTTTGTAATACTCCAGAGAATGTGTAAGCAAGAGCTTCTTTTTCTTGCTTTTCCCATTCAAAAATATTTTTATTTAAAAATTGTGAAATTAAATGTATATAATTTCCTTTTGTTTTTATTTTTTCTGATAATTCTTTATTTTCTGAAAGGAGTTTTTGGAATGCTTTTTGAGAATTTATACCTATATCTCCATCAATTCTTCCATTGTAATACCCTAAAAGTTTTAATTGAATTTGCAGTATTCTGTTTTTTAAATTTTGAACTTTATCTCTGTTTATAACATTTGAATTTTCAAGTCCTATAATTTTTGAATGCAGTAGTACTAATTTATTAAAAACAACTCTTTTGTTTGAATATTTTTTTAAGAAATTATCATTTAATTCTTGTTTTATATTTTCTACAGAATCAATCTGCAAAGCAGTTTCAACAGAATTAGAACCAAATGTTTTATTTCTTCTTATATTTTCTTTATAGAAATTAATAAGAGCTGTAATATCAGAAAGTGTTAATTCTTTTCCTCCTGTATAACCAATAGCACCAATACTTTGTAATGCTTTTTGTGAGGCTCGTCCAAATATTCCGTCAAACTCACCATCATACAACCCAAATTCTGAAATCAGCTGTTGAATAACTTTTGCTGTTTTTCTCTCTTTTAAATTTAAAGTAAAGTCAGGTGTTTTTTCTGAATATTTTTCTAAAATATTTTCTAATGATTTTATAGTTTTTTGAGCGGAAACAAACTCATTTTTATTTCTGAGTGTGCTTTTTTGTTCTTTTAAAAATAAAGACATTTCTGTTGAATTATTGCTTTGTTTTTTTTGTATAACAAATGCAGTTTTATACACTGTTAATAATTTTTGAATATCAGATTTTGAATATTCTGATTTTACTTTATTTTTAAATAGTTTTTCATCAATAGCACTCATTGCCTTCCTTGAAGCTGGACCAAAGTCTCCGTCTACAGATTTTTCTTCACTTTTTGAAAAAAATAAACCAAGATTAAATAATATTTTTTGAATTTTTATTGCTAATTTTGTGTTTTCTTTTAGGTTATTATTGTCTTTTGTAAGAGATAAAACATCTTTAATTATTTTTTGAGTTGTAATATTTTGTTGCACTCGTTTTTCTTCAGCTTTTTTCTCATTTTTTGTAAGAGGAGTTAAAAGTGAATTTAATCCTTCTGTTCCAGCCCCAATATAATTTCCCATTTGTTTTCGTTCGTTGTTTACAATTTTGTCAGTATCCAATTGTGTTGTTATGTTTGGGGTTGCAGATCGTAATGCTGAAAATAACACTTTGAAATGTTCAGTATTTGAAGTTTTTATATCGCTTCCTGGTTCAAGTGATTTTGTTGCAAGAAAAAGTGCCTTTGATTTTGGATTATTTTCCGATGCGTTCAGTTCTGTTTCTACTTTTTTAAAGAAATTTTCTAACTTTTCTTTATCTGTTTCTCCTTTTATATCATCTTTAATTCTTTTTAATATTTCAGAATTTATAGATTTTGTATCCTCTTTGTCAGACCTTAAAAACTTAAGAATAGCTTTTGTCATTTCTATTGTTCTAATTTTTCCTTTTTCCGAAGGACTAACAATTTCTCCAGCTATAGACCTAATTTTATTTGGTAAAAAGTTAGGAACCCAACCATCTTTTTTTTCTTGTAATTTATTTGTTTTTTCATCAATTTTTTTATAAACATCTTTTAAGCCATATTTATTAATAATGTTATCAAGAGTGTTTACAATAATAGATTGTGCATTTGCAACAGGAGAAGACCATGAATTAACAATATAATCATAGGTCGTTTTTTTTGTGATATTTTCTCCTTTTGTTTTTGCGTTTTTAAGTTGTGTGCTTATAGATGAATAAATATCTTCTATATGAGACACTGCCATAATTGCACCAGCTTGTGGATATTTTTCGTAAAACTGAACAAGCTTTGTTTTTAATTTCTCTACAAAACTTTGAAGCTTTCTCACATTTTTTTCATTTTTCGTAATGAGAAAATATTTTTTTAGTGATTCTAGGTCTTCTTTTAAATCTTTATTTTGTATGTTTAAATCTTTAATTTTATTAATTAATACATTTGTTTTGTGAAGTATTAATTCAGCATTTTTTTCAGGATTTTTAAGTTTTGGAATTTTAACTTGCCAGTCTCCTGCAGAAGCAGAATTAAAGATATTTGCATGAGCCGAATCTAAAGAATTCATTGCCCATGTTGTAAAATCACTCCATATTCCAGACTCTTTCCCTCTTGATTTTAATAAATATTCTTTTCCCCATGCTGTTTCTCTAATCCAAATTAAAATTAAGGCTCTCATTTTTTCAGCATCTCCATTTGTAATGTCATACATTTCTTTTTCAGAAAGCGGATACCCTAATTTATTTTTTAAGATATCCCAAGGTATTTCATTAAAAACACTTTCTATATCTGAAAGTTCTTGTTTTTTTACAGAATATTCTGTTTTTCTTAAATTATTTGCTAAGTCTTGTAGGTGTTCTTTTGTAAAATATATTTTTGACGAGTGCAGAAAAAATTGAGAGAAAATTTTATTTTGTGCCATGTCTGAATATTTCACAGATTCATCCATTATTGCATCAAAATATGAGTTTTTGTTAAAATTTCCAATGCTTTGTAAAAACATATGAAATTCTTTTTGAATGGCTGGTTTTGTAATATCAATATTTGTAATATCTATGTTCTGTTCTTTTGCTTTTTTCAAAAAAGCTTTAATTAAATCTTTGGTAGATTTAATACTATTTTCAGAAGAAGATTCTCCAATTTGCACAAACCCAGAATGTGTTTTGATATGTTTAAATTTTTTTGTAAGTTCTGTGTCATATTTTTTTATAGCAGTTTCTAAATCTTCTCTTGAGTTAAAAACTGGAGTTTTCATGTCAGATTGAACACTTGCTATTCTGAAAAACTGAGCATATAAAGCTCTGGTTTTAAAATATAATGGTGAATATTTTTCTATAGAAGGGGTGATATTTTCATTAATAATTTTTTGCATACGTTCTTCTAGGTAGGCTCCGTCTATTTCATTTGTATTAACATTAACTCCTCTATATTTTTTATATTTGCTTTTAACTTCTGCATATAACTCTTTGTCAAAGTTTTTATCAGAAGAGTTAAGTGTAATATTTTTATATGAAATATCAATACCTTTCATAATTGTATTATAGGCTTTTTCATCTTTTATCAGATTTGGTTCGCTAATTTGTCCAGCTTGCACAAATGTATACATTGCTCGTCCTTGTGAATATGTAGACATTCGAAATGCAAAAAATGCTTTTTTTACACTTCCTCCAATTTCATCACTCATTCCCAGCCCTTTTACTACAATTTTTCCTGAAATTTGTTTTCCATTCTTTAATAACTTTTCAGCTTTTACTGTAACAATTTTTTTATTTTCATTTGTATATTCAACATCTAAATCATTAATAAGTGGAGAATTTAAGTCTAGCGTTGCTCCTTTTCCTTCTGAATTAATATGTCTGTTTCCATTCCATAATATTTTAAAAATAGTTTTTAGGTTTCTGTTTCGCCCTTCTATGTTTCTTGAAAAATTATTTTCTAAAGCAAAAACATGAGAATTAGCAGTTGGCTTATATTTAACCTTTGGGCTTCCATTTTCATATAAACGCTGTGCACGAAGTAAAGCTCCTCGACCTGTTGAACTTCTTCTTCCTCCTCTTCGCGGTTGGTCTGTTGCTGTGTTCAAAAAATGAACACCTAAAACCATAGGCATATTTGAAGTTTCAAATGCTTTTTGAATTTTTGCATAATGTTCAGATAACGAATTTGTATAACTATTTGTATAGTGAGCTTTTTGAATAGAATATTTATTGTTTTTTGCTGTGATTTCTTTCATTAGATTTCCTGCTTTCAGGTTTTCAATCATAATCCATGCGTCTCCTGCAATTATTCGACCTTTTGGAAGATTTAATTTTAAATTTAAATACATTGCCACATAAGCAGCACAATGCACACCTTTCCCCATTTTTGAAAAATGTTTTCCAACTTTTCCATTTACTGTATTTTGTCTATATTCATCATTTGTAGAATCTAAATCTATTTGCAGTCGCCCTGTTTTCAGAAGTGCTATATTTCCTCTGTTTTCATAATACGACGTTAGACCTTCTTCTATAAGTTTTTTATTTATTTGAATTTTTTCTTTTGATTTTTTAATAGACCTTTTTATTTCATGAATTTTTGCAAAAACGGGTTCGCCTTTTGTGTTAGAAGTTTTGAGTCGTAATTTCTCAATTTTTGTAGCAAGAAGCTGCGGGATTTCTTCACCACTTTTTATATTTATAGTAACAAGTGGCGAATATGAAAATAAAACTTTTCCTGTTTTTTTACTAATTCTGTTTTTTACTGTAAATAGGGTTTTATTTTCTACTGCAGTTCTTAAATCTTTTATATTTGTGTATAGAAATCTGCCTCCAGTTTCGCTTGTTTCTGGGTTTAATGTTGCAAGTAAATCATCAAAATTAATGTCATTGTCTGTAATTGCAAGATTGTTTGTTATATAGCTTGTTATATCTTTTTTTGTAATGTTTCCATTTTTTTCTATCTGGTTTGTTGAAAGTAAAAAGAGTAAATAATCTTGAATATGAATATTTATATTCTCTGT
This sequence comes from Candidatus Altimarinota bacterium, assembly GCA_016839105.1. Classification (GTDB taxonomy): domain Bacteria; phylum Patescibacteriota; class Gracilibacteria; order CAIRYL01; family CAIRYL01; genus SZUA-1403. Next base: position 561 of record DQTD01000088.1, on the reverse strand, counting down.
ATATTTTTTTAGTATTGCAGAGTTATTTACTAAAATATTTTCTGTTAGATCTTTTTTTTGTGCAACCAGAGATGCAATAGCATTTTGAGCATCAGCAATATTACCAGAAGAAAATATTTTTAATTTTTCGTCTGTTACTCTTCTTAATTCTGTTTTGAAATTTTTTTCAATTGTGTCTAGTTTGTGTTGTTTTTCTTGTGCTTTTTCCCGCTCTTCTATCTGTTTTTCTTTTTCTGCTTCATTTTCATCTATTAACTTTTGATAAAATATTTTTGATTCTTGCAGTGCGGTAACTTCTACTTCATTTAAATATTTTGGGTTTATTTTTTCCAGCATGTCTAATGCTTTTTTTGCTCGGGATACTCCCTTTTTATATGGAGACCCTTTAATATTTTCTTTTTTTTCATCTCCACTTAAAATAGATACAATGCCTTTTGTATTTTTTATCTCTTCTGCCAACGTTGGAATAATTTCTGACATTTTTTATATTGCGTTTGCTTCGTATATTGTAGCAGTGGTCGTGTTTCTTTTTCCTGCTTTTTCTTCCAGTTTTACAACCTT
>DQTD01000074.1 GCA_016839105.1 Candidatus Altimarinota bacterium | reverse complement strand
CTGGTGCTGTTACTTGTGATTTTTCATCAACAATTGAAGAAATTTCAGCTGCAGGTACTACATTTGTATTAAAAGCTACTAACATCGGTCTTAGTACTGACAATACTGTAACTACTAAATTAGTAGTTAACTCTTCTGCTGTTGGTGCAGATGGTGTTGAATGGTTAGATGGTGGAGATGGTTCTGCAACTAATGCGAATGGAGTTCCTGTTCAATGGATTGACTTCGGTGAATCTGATGAATCAACTACATATATTCTTAATGTAGTTTCTAACTAATTTTTAGTTCTAAGCTAATAAGTTTACATTCTTTCGTTTTTCCATAAATCGCATTGAACCTTTTAAAGCCTTTCACTTTCGAGTGAAGGGCTTTTTTTGGTATGTGGAAATTTTGTAGGGGCGTGCCAAGGCGACACCACTACGGGTGTGTACGATTTTTTACAAAATGTATAATTTGGTGTATTGTTTGTGTCTGAGTAGTAGACGCATATATGCGTCCATTACAGGGGGTATTTTGTAATTATTCAATAAGGAGACCATGTTGAGGTAATAAGTCTAGAAATGTGTTAAAAAGTTCTTATAATTTTTTTTTATTTTGCAATACTTTTTATTGAGTTCTATGTAATAATACTATCTTTTTGAAGGTTTCTTGCTAGAATTAAACTGAAACAAAATTCTAACTATTTTAAATGTGAAAATATTTTTTTTACAACGAATGAAACACATGTTTCATATTGTATTTTTAACTTTTTTTGCTTTGTCTACAACCTCTGCAGAGCTTGTATTGTCTGAAATAGATCCATCTTCAGAGTTTATAGAAGTGTATAACAACTGTGAAAGTTGTATAGTTTCACAATTTATATGGTCAGAATTAACAGGAAATGGTATTGAGAAAAAATATGTAAAATCGTCTGTGGAAATTCCTGCAGGCGATTTTTTTGTATTCGAAATGTCTCGAAAAATAAATAATACAGGAGATATAATTTCATTATATGATGAAAATGAAAATTTATTAGAGAGAGTTGTTGTTCCACTCTTACAGTCTGGAAAAACATACCAAAAAAATTTTCTAACCGAAGAATGGTTTTGGGGAATTCCTACAAAAGGAATTATGAATATTGTAACACCGCCAGTGCTATCACCACCTCCACCAGCCGTTTCATTAAATATTATTATTTCAGAAATATTACCAAACCCAGAAGGAATAGATGGAGATGATAATGAGTTTATTGAATTATACAATTCCGAAAGTTTTCCAGTAAATATTTCAGGATTTACTCTTCAAGATTTATCTGGAAAAAAATATATATTTCCAGATAATACTTTTTTAGAGAGCGGAGAATACAAAGCTTTTTATAAAAAAGATACAAAAATAACATTGAATAATACGCGTGAAAGTATTTATTTATATAATAAAAGAAATATACAAGTATCAAAACTTGAGTTTAATATTTCGGCACCTAGTGGAAAAAGTTATATTTCTGAAAATTCTTTTACAGAAACGGTTACAGAAAATGCAAAAAATATTTTGTATAACACTGTAACTCCTATATCTTCTGGAAATGCGTCTTTTAAAACATTAAAAATACATGAAAATTTTACACTCTTTCCTCTTAAAAATAGAAATGTTTTTGCACAATTAAAAATCAATCAATCTGATTTAGATTTAGTTATTTCAAAGGTTTCGGTATATGGAAAACCAGATTTTATAGAAGTCTTTTGCAAAAATTGTAACGCTCAAACGGCTCAACTTTCGGGAGTGATGCTTTCAGTCGATGGAGTTGTGTATCAAATCCCAAATATAGACTTTGTTAAAAATATAAGAACTGGAGATACATTACGCTTTGAGTTTTATAAAAATACAGAAGCAAATAAATTAAAATATGTAATGCATAAAAATGGAAAAATTTCGGTGTTTCCTGTTTTTGGAAAATCTTCGTCGGGATTAGTTTCAAGCGATGAAGTAATAGCGTTTGGAGGTATAAATGGCGAAATTTTAGATCTAATGTGTTATGCAAATATGAGTGCGAATGGAAGGCTTATTTCTTCTGAAAAAAAAGATTTGGGGTTTGCTCTTTTGCACAATGCATGGAAAGGAGAATTGAAGGAGTGGGGCTGTGTAAATAGTAGTACGCTTACAAAAAATACAATTTTTATACGAAAACAAAATGCAGGCGTTTTTGTTGATACCAATACAAAAAATGATTTTGTGAGAGTACGAAGAGATGTAAATGAGGAAGAAAATAAAAAGCAATTTGAAAAAATAGAGTCTATAAAAATTTCTCGTGTAGAACTTTCATCACAAAAAATAGAGATTGAAATAAAAAATATTTCGAAAATACCCGTTCTTTTAAATGACTGGTATATTGCAAATCATCAAACTTTTTTTATAGATATTAAAAATGATAATAATAATGGAGATGAAAATTCAGAATTTTTATTGTATCCGAATCAGTTTTTAACAATAAGTATAAAGAGTTCTGCTAAAAAATATGCGAAAGAAAATTTGTTTTTATCTATACGAAATGCATCTGGAAAAATTTCAGATGCGTTTTGTATAAATAAAGCGAAAGATAAAAAAGGATTAAAAAAAGCAATTTTTACATCGTCGGAATGGAATAGAAAAAATGTTTGGAAAAAGGAGTCAGGTAAATTTTTATGTTTTGAATATAGAAATCTAAAAGAAACACATGAATATATACGAAAGGCTACTGAAGAAATTTCAAATTTTTCAACAATAGATTCGTATAATAAAAATATTTTTGAGACACCTGATACTCTTAAGATTTTAAATTTTTTAGATGAAGATAATAGTGAAAAAATAGACGAAACAAAGCATGTGGAAAACTTGTGTATAACAATAAAAGAAGAAAGTTTTGGATTGCGAATTTTTGGAAATATTTCGGCGTGTAAATTTCAAGAAAAATCTACGATAGATTTTTCAAAAATAAACAAAATAAGAATTTATATTCCAAAAATAAAAAGTAAAAATGCAAAATTTGAAACAAAAGTTATAAAAGAAAAATATGAATTTTTTATAGAAAAACCCTTTAAAAAAGGGCGTTATGCTATAGATATTCGATTATTTTCAAATGATACAAAATTTATTGTTGCACGTGAAAAAATAAATTTAATAAATGGGGTGTTGCAATTAGAGCGTGGGAATATAGAGATTTCGAAGGTGTTACCAAATCCAACTGGAAGAGATAAAAATAACGAAAAAATAGTGTTGAAAAATTCACAAAGTTTTCCACATTGGTCGAGGAATTGGACATTAAATGGAAAGATTTTACCGAGTTTTTTTGTAGAAAAAAATGAAGTATTTGTTTTGCCAAAAATGTATTATTCAGGGTTAAAAAATAAAAATGCACAATTGGTATTAAAAGATTCATGGGGAAATATTGTATCGGTTGTGAATTGGAAAAAAGCAAGAAATAATGAATGGTTTGGAATTGATGCAGAAAAATATGTAAAAAAAGTAAAATATAAGAAGAAAAAGTATAAGAAAAACAAAAAGAAATATAAGAAGAAATATAAGAAGAAGTATAAGAAGAAAGATAAAAAGAAGAAAATACCAAAATTAAAATTTACTAAAAAAGAAATTTTTGTAGGAACTATAGAAAAAATAATTCATGTAACCGATAAAAATAATTCAGAAAATATTATAAGAAAACTCGCATATATAAAAATAGTAAAAAATAAAAATAGTAAAAGTTTCTATGAGATACCATCTACTATAAATCCAAGAATTAGAGATAAAAATTATATATTCTATACAATTCCAGACTATTTATTTGAAGCTGAAAAACAATTTATAGTTGGAAAAAAAGTGAGTGTATTTGTGAAATCTGGAAAAGTCGTAAATATAAAACTTCATAATGGGCACCCTGAATACAGGGGTGGAGGAAGCACGCCAGAAGATAAGAATCATTTTAATTATAAGCAGCTTTTTATATTTTTATTTATTCTTAGTGGGATAAGTATTCTCTTTATTGCTTGGTTTTATATAAAATCATTTTCTAAAAAACTTTAATTATTTATTTTATGTATAAAAATATTTCGTTCATGCAAATACTTGTTTGCGTAACTCTTGCATTATTTTTTTCTTCGGTAGGTTTTTTTATTGGAATTTATGACGAACAAAATCAGCATAAATTTTTTGAAATTATTCCTGATAGTTCACACAATAATGCGGATATGTGTAAAATTCCTGTTATAAGTATTAATCAAATAGAAAATGGGATTTTGCATATTTCAAAAAATGACAGATCTGAAATTAGAATTATGGTAAATAATAATATAAAAACTTTACAGGTTTTAGATGTAAAAAGTAAAAATATAAAAATTGATGCGGTTACAATTTTACCAAAAATAGAAAAAATTCCTGCTCCACAGTGGGCAAATTTTGTTGCGAGTAAAAGAGGTACAACTTTTTGGGCACTCGATAATCCAAGGGCTTTTATTTTAACTCCTAAAAATAGAATTTTTTTTAAAACGAAAGATGAAGCTTTGAAAAAAAAATATAAAGACGGGCTACAAAAAGAAAAGAGTGTTAATAAATAATAATTTTTTGTATACTATAAATAACTTTTAAAATTATTATTTTATTTATGACTCAAAAATACGAACCAGTAATTGGGCTAGAAATTCATGCTCGATTAAAATCGAAAACAAAAATGTTTTGTGCATGTTCAAACAATACATGGAAATCTGAGCCAAATGAACATACGTGTCCTATTTGCATGGGGTTTCCTGGAAGTCTCCCAACTATAAATAAAGAAGCTGTATATTTAGGAAGAAAAATGGGTGCAGCACTTGGGTGTGAAATTAAGAAATTTTCTAAATTTGATAGAAAATCATATTTTTATCCAGATTTACCGTTAGGATTTCAAACTTCTCAATTCGATGAACCTGTGTGTGAACATGGAAATCTACAAGTAATTGTAAGTGGAGAAAAAAAATCGTTTCGAATTAACAGACTTCATCTCGAAAATGATGCGGGTAAATCAACTCATTCTGCACATAATTCACTTTTAGATTGGAATAGGGCTGGGTCGCCTTTAGCAGAAATGGTTACAGAGGCTGATTTTCGTTCTCCAACAGATGTTTCAGCTTTTTTAAAAGAAGTGCAAAGAATATTAAGGCTTCTTGATATTTCAGATGCGGATATGGATAAAGGAATGATGCGATGTGATGTAAATGTTTCAATTCGACCATTTGGACAAGAAAAATTTGGTACGAAAGTAGAAATGAAAAATATGAATTCGTTTCGAAATATTGAAAAAGCGTTAGAATTTGAAATTGATAGGCAAACAAAGTTGTGTAATGCAGGAAAAAAAGATGAAATTGTTCAAGAAACTCGAGGATTTAATCCAGATACTGGAAAAACTTTTTCTCAACGGAGTAAAGAAGAAGCAATGGATTATCGATATTTTCCAGAACCAGATTTACCACCATTAATTATCACTCAAGAAGAAATTGATGCACTTCAAAAAGAAATTCCAGAATTACCTTCCTCTAAAATTTTACGATATTTAGATGCTGGAATTGGAATAGCAGAGGCTGATGCCTTGGTGAATGATAAATATGTAAATGCTGTATTTGAATTTGTGTCAGAAAAAACAGAAGATATGAAAATTACGAGTAATTGGGTTCTTGGTGCATTAAGTAAGTATTTAAATGATAATCTTGAATATTCTTTAGTCAATTTTAATCCTGAAAATTTGGTCATTTTAATTCAGCTTATTCAAAATAATAAAATTTCGAATAAAATAGCGAACCAAATTTTTGATGAAATGATTTCAGAAAATAAAAATCCAGAAGAAATTGTAGAAGCGAAAGGTCTTGCTCAAGAATCAGATACAGGGGCGATTGAGATTATTTGTAAAGAAGTTTTAGAAGAAAAATCTGATTTGGTAGAGGCATATAAATCTGGAAAAGATAAACTTTTTGGAGCATTTGTAGGACAAGTAATGAAAAAATCGAAAGGAAAAGCTAATCCACAAGTAGTGAATGAGTTATTGAAAAAATTGTTGAGTTAAATATTTTTTTAAACATGACTAAAAATTTACATAAATTATCAGATTTAATACAAAAGTTTTTAGTGTTTCAAGAAATAGGAAGAAATAAAAGTGCAAGCACGCTAGAGAATTATTCTCGATATTTAAAGAAATTTTTAAATTTTACAGAAAAAAAATCTAAAATATCATATGTAGAAAGCCTAAAATTGTCTGATATAGATAATTTTAGACTTTTTTTAGCACGAGAAATTAGTCCAAAAACAAAAAAAACCATAAGTGTAAAAACACAAAGTTATTATTTAATAGCTATTCGTGCATTTTTTAAATTTTTACATATACAAGATATTGAAAGTTTATCGGCGGAAAAAATAGAAGTTCCAAAGTTAGAAGAACGACATGTCGAATTTTTATCGAAAGAAGAAGTTGATAAAATTTTGTATCATGCAAAAAGAACTCCAAAAACAGGGGTAAGAGATTCTGCAATTATTATCACACTTTTTTCTACAGGTTTACGTGTTTCAGAATTGTGTAATATTAATTATGAAGATATAAATATTGAAACAGGAGAATTTTATGTAAAAGGAAAAGGTTCTAAATATCGAGTTGTTTTTTTAAGTGAAGAAGCAAAGCACTATTTATCAGAATATAAAATAGTGAGAGATATACAATTGGAGCTTTCTGAGGTTCACGAAAACCCAGCCAAAAATACGCCATTTTTTGCATCTATTCGAGGAAATGGGGGAAGACTAGACAGAGGGGCAATTTCGAAGCTTATAAGCTGTTCAGCGATGTATGCTGGTATTGTAAAAAAAGTTACTCCGCATGTGTTGCGTCATTCATTTGCTACACATTTATTACAAAATGGTGCAGATTTGCGTTCTGTTCAATTATTACTTGGGCATTCAAATATCTCAACTACACAAATTTATACTCATTTTACCGATTTTCAGTTAAAGGAAGTGCATAAGCGGTTTTATTAAAATAACATGAAAAATAATCCACAAAATCATAGGCAGATAGGGGATATTGGAGAAAATCAAGCGGTCGAATTTTTGGAAAAATTGGGGTATCGAATTCTTCAGCAAAATTTTTGTATTCGTGGTGGCGAAATTGATATTATAGCAAAAGATGGTGAAATCTTTATTTTTGTAGAAGTAAAAACTCGGAATAATCAATCGTTTGGAATTCCAGAAGAAAGTATTTCTCCTCAAAAATTAAAATTTATTCAGCGGTCTATTTCTTTATATTTAAAACAAAGGCATTTATCAGAATTTGATACAGATTTTAGAATAGATTTGATTGCGATTGAAAGCATGAAAGAGCTTTCAGAAATTAGGCATTATAAAAATGCATTTGTTTTTGATGATTTTTAAAAAGTACAAAAATTTATTAATGCTTAATGCTAATATTAATTTTTTCAGGAAGAGATGGAAGACTTCGAACCCAAAAAGGATACAAATTTATTTCTGCGGTAGCAATTTCTTTAAAATTATTAATTAAAGAGCGTTTCGCATGTTCGGCTTCTTTGGAGGTAATATGTTTTTTTACATTCATTATAAAAATTCGTTCTGTGTCACTTTTCGGATCAAGTGAATATTCATAAATTCCTCGAGTTGAAAAGCTTACCTTTATTTGACTGTTCTCGTTTGAAATTTTTTGAATACTAGAAGTGAGGAGTTCTTTGTTTATCTTTTTTAAAAACATTCCATCTGGTGTAATATTTTTATACTTTAGCTCTATTAAATTTATTATATCTTGAATATTATAGATATAAATGGTTATTCGAACCTTTATTTTTCCTTCAATAAATCCTTGTTCTTTTGATAATAATTTTTGAAATTCTTCTTCGTTTTCTGCAAATTTATACTCTAATACTTCGGTTTGTAGTGTCCTGTAATCTGATGATAAAAATGCAAATGTGTTGTTTTCTTTTGCATTTAACTCTTTGAGTAATTTATTCGCTTCTTGTTTTGCTTTTTCTATAGCTTGTCGTTTAAAAAATAATTTAGCTTGTTCAAAATCATTTTTTTGAATTTTATATTTCCATACACTTTTTCCACCAATAAATTCTGTATTAACCTCTGCGTAAACATTTTTTTGCATCTCCTCAGGAAGTCCTGGAATTGTTAGTTTTTCTCCTTTTTTTTTATTTCCACGGTTTCCTACAATACTTCCATACGTGTCTTTTGGAGGCATTGAAAAAGAGATAATAATATTTCCATTTTTAGGTATTGTAATCCATTCAGGAAGCTGAATTATTAAATTGTCTTCAAATGAAAGTTTTGTTGTTTTTCGAAGTGTAATATCTTCGTTTGTATTATTTATAAGTTTTATTGAGCCTTTCGCATTTTCACCATTAAATTCTTTTGAGACATGGGTGAATCTGTCGGTAAATTGAAAGTTTGTTTGTAGTGATTGCATAAATACTTCGTTGTGTTTTTCCAATAAATTGGGTTCTGTATACGTTCTTTTATCTGAAAAATTAGCATTTATATGCATTTCTATTTCTTTTTTACTTGGAGTTATTGTTACTTGTGCGGCAGGAATAACAGTTTGAATAATGAATCCAAAAAGAAGAAATGCAACAGTCGCTAAAATAAAAAGAGAGTGTAATACAGGTTTTGATATTATTTTATGTGGATTGTTAGTTGTCCTATTTTTTTGTTGTGGAATTCTTCTATCAATAGGAATATATGATATGTTTAATTTTTCAAGAGTTTTTTTGACATCATTTGCATCGCTATTTTCAATTTTATTTTTATTTTCAACTGTTTCTAATATTTTTTCAATTTTATTTTCTATTAGAATATCTGTATCAGAAATAACTTCTTCTATTTCTTGGTTATCTGGAATTGTTGTTTGTGTTGTAAAAATATTAGGGAGTGATTCTTTTTTTAGAGGTTGTTCAAATGGTGTATAGTCTTCGTATTCAAGGCTTGGAAGAGTTCGAATACCTATAGATTCTATTTCTTTTCGTGCTTTTGAGTTTTGAGTAATTATGGTTATTTCTTTCTGTATTTCATCACAAAAGTTTCGTAATTTTTGTAGGTCGGTTTTTTGTTTAAATATTTTTGCTTTTCGAGGAAAAAGCAAAGAGAGGGAATCTGCTTTTGATTGTTGTATTTCTTCTGTAATTTCATGAAGAGTTTCTTGCCCGTTAAAAGATAGAATTCGAAGAGAAATCATTGCAAATCTGAATTGTTAGAGTAGGGTAATAATACCAAATATTTAGATTTAAAAAAATATAAAAAAACTCATTATTTCTAATGAGTTTTTTTATATATAGAGATTTTATCTAAATAAAATTATTTATTTGCATCAATTAATGCAGCAACCTCAGCTTCTGAGTAAAATTTTTCTTTAAGACGAGCTGATTTTCCTTGTCGTTCTCTCATATAGAAAATTCGAGATTGTCGAACTTTACCAATTTTCACTAATTCAATTTTTTGAATATGTGGAGCATGAACAGCAAATCCTTGCTCAACAGCAAATCCATTGTGAACCCGTCGAACAACAATAGAGTGTCCTAATTCTTTTTTTCCATTTACAGAAATAATAAGTCCTTCAAAAATTTGAGTTCGCTTTTTATCTCCTTCTTTTACTTCGTAATGAACACGAACAGTTTGACCCGATTTAAAAAGAGGAAATCCTTCTTTTTTTCCTTCTTGTCGAAGTTCTTCTATTGTTACAGCCATGGTATATTAACTTAAATGAATAATTACGAAGAATGTTTTTCTTCTTTTAATTTGATTTCTACTCGTTTTTTTGCAATTTTACAGTATTTTTTAAATGTACCATTTTTAAACTTAGTTAAGTTTAATCGATGATTATTAACATAAAAATGAGTTACAATCGCTCCAGATTCATCTCCAGTTGATCGACCTACAAAGGCTTTTTTCTTTACTCCTCTTGGCATAGTATAAAAATATTTTAAATAACACTGCAGAAACTTTTTAAATTTCTTCTCTTTTACATAAGACAAAACGCATTTTTTCATATTTCTTACCCTTTTGTCAATTCATATTATAAGTTCTTTTTGGTCTGTATGTTTTTTATTTGATTTTCTCTTTATTTTTAGTGTATTATTGGTATATAATATATGGCATCTAATAATATAAAAAAGTGCAATTTTTAAAATTTTCAGACTTTTCAGACTTTTTAGGGAGTGGGCGTAAAATCTCTAATTTTGTAAAAATAGGGTTTAGTGCATTGTTTAATGTTATAGTGGTAATTGGGATATTAACAATTATCCGCTCTTTCGTATTTCTTCCGTATACAATTGATGGAGTTTCTATGCAACCGACATTTGAACACGGGGAGGTAATTTATGTGGATAGGTTAGTTCCGTCTATTTTAGGGTTTGATCACGGAGATGTTGTGGTTTTTGTACCACCATCGCAACATGGGCAGGTAAAGCAAGTAAAAGAGACGGGCTTAATGTGTTGGTTTGAAAAAACAAAAAATATTATTTTCTTAAAAGGAAAAGAAAATGCGTGTGAGGTTGATGCAACATATATAAAACGAATAGTGGGATTACCTGGAGATAAAATTGAGGTTAAAAATGGACATGTTTTTGTTACAAAAAAAGGAGAGGATTCTGCAATTGTTTTGCGAGAAGATTTTTTATTAAAAAAGAATCAAAATAAGACATGTGTACCAGCTCAAAAATGTTCAAGACTTTTTGTGCTGGCCTCAGAGTCTGGGAAATCTTTTGGGATAGTTCCAGAAGGGCATTACTTTGTATTAGGGGATAACAGGGTTAATAGCTCGGATTCTCGTGCAAATGCGTGGGATTCTCCATTTGTTGCAGAAGAAAATATTATTGGAATAGTGAGAGCTGTTTATTTATCTCCAAAACCTATTCAAGAGCAAGGATCTACTTTTAAAAATTATTTGGCAGCAATTAAAAATATTCCAGGGAGTTTTAAAGATATTCGATTTATAGGAGATAACGATATCTTAGAAAAAAATTAATGATTTTAATAGTAGCTTCAAGGTTTGATAAATCGGAAAATTCTGTAATTGAATCGTTATTATTGGGAGTAATTAATGTTTTAGAAAACAATATTGAAAACAATATTGAAAAGAATAAAAAACAAGAATATCAAGTTCTGAGAGTTTCAGGTGCGAATGAAATTCCAGCTACGATTCAGCATTTTATTTCAAAATATCCAAATAAATTTTCGGTGGCTATCGCACTTGGATTAATTATAAAGGGAGAAACAGATCATTATGAAATGGTTAGAGATTCATCAACAATGGGAATTACTCAGTTATCGTTACGGTATAATTTTCCAATTATTCAGGGGATTCTTGCATGTCATAATAAGAATCAAGCAATAGAGCGGAAATATCTAGGGAAAGAGTTTGGAATGACTGCATTAGAGATGCAAAAAATTAAAAAGTTATAATAATTGTATGTTTACAGGAATTATAGAAGATTTTGTGCCGGTATTAAAAGTTACAGAGTCTTCTTTGGTAATTAAAAATTTATTTGGATCTGACCTAAAAATTGGGCAATCTATTGCTTGTAATGGAGCCTGTTTGTCTGTGTCATCTTTTACAAATGAAGAAATTTCTTTCGATGTACTTTCTGAAACATTTAGGAAAACAAATTTGGCGGAAACTCGGTTTATAAATATTGAAAGGGCTATGCTTGCAAATGGAAGATTTGAAGGGCATGTAGTGCTTGGGCACATAGATGAAGTTATTATATTTCTTGAGAAAAAAGAAGAAATAAGTGGTATTGAGTTTATTTTTTCTCTTCCGAAAAATACGAAATACTTGGTGGAAAAAGGCTCTATTTGTTTAAATGGAATTTCTTTAACAATTGGGAATATTACAGATCAGTCATTTTCGGTATTTTTAATTCCATTAACGTTGAAGCATACAAATTTTGAAAAAATAAACATAGGAGATAGAATTTCTCTTGAATATGATTATTTAGGAAAATTGTTGCTGTCTCAATAATTTCAAATTATATATGAAAAATAAAAAAACTCTCAAGAGTAAAATTCTTGAGAGTTTTTTTGTATTACTTTTAGTTTCTTCTGTAATTAAATAAGAAGAAGTTTAAATCCTGTTATTGTTGCTCCTTTACTTGCTAGTAATTTTTCAATTGTAATAGAAGGGTCTTTTACAAAATCTTGAGAAAGAAGTGCTTGTTCTTTATCAAAAGAAGTATTATCTTTAATAAATCTTTCAATTTTTCCTGGAAGAATTTTATCTAAAATAGCTTCTGGTTTTCCTTCCGCAATTAATTCTTTTTTCATTTTTGCTTCAATATTTTTTAGAATTTCATCTGTAATTTGAGATTGAGAAATAAATTGAGGAATATTGAGCAGTGGTTTTCCTAGTCTTCCACGTTCAATATTTTCTTCTTTCACAGCTGCAATTCGTCCTGCGGTTTCTTCATCAGCGGCTGCAGAATCAATATCTTTATAACTAATAACGCTTGGTTTAAGCCCAACAATATGCATTCCGATATCTTTTGCAAGTTCTGCATCTCCTCCTGACAGTGCAACAATTCCTGTTGTTTTTCCATCTGAGTGAATATATCCAGAAACAATTTCTCCTTCTAAAATTCCTAAATCTCGTAGTACAAGATTTTCTCCAAGTTGAGTAATTTTTTCTACTTTTTCTGCTTCAAAAAATTCTTTTCCAGCATCAATTCCTTTCTCATTTGTAATAACTAATATTTCGTTTGCAAATGTTTTAAAATCATCATTTCGTGCAACAAAATCAGTTTCACAAAGAAGTTCTAAATATGCATTTCCTTTAAAAAAAGCAACACCTTCCCCTGTTTCTCTGTCAGATTTTTTTGCAGCTTTTGCAGATCCTTTTTCTTTCAAAATTGTAATGGCTTGTTCTTCGTTTCCTTCTGCTTCAACTAAGGCTTTTTTACATTCCATCATTGAAACTCCAGTTTTTTTCCGTAATGCCATTACAGATTGAGCACTAATATTTGCCATAAACTTTTTTAAATAAAATAATAATCAGTTTGTTCTTGTTTCATTCTACACAAAGTCACACCCATCTTCAAAGTTTTTTATTTCTTTCCAAAATTCTGGTTTTTCTTTCATTTCTTTCTCTACTTTTCGAGTAGAATGCAGAACGGATGTGTGATCTCGTCCAGAAAAAAAATCTCCAATAGATTGAAGTGATACATGCATGTGTTTTTTAATTAAAAACATTGAGACTTGTCGTGGTCGCATAAAGACTCGAGATCTTTTTGTTCCAATTACTTCGTCATATTCTGTGTGGTAGTATTCACAAACAGCTTTCACTAGGTCTTCCATTGTGCTGAGTTTTTGTCTTTGGGCAATTGGAGAATGAATCATTCCTCCAATTATATTATTTTTAAGATCAATATTGTTATTCAGTTTTTGTAGCATTTTAGATACAGATTCAATTGTTGGATTTTTTCCAGTTAATTCAATCATCGCTTTTACTTGTAGTATAATTCCTTGAAGCTCTCGAATAGAGCTTTGAACATTATATGCTATAAAATTTAAAATATCATCTGGAATTAATATTCCATTTTCTGCACATTTTACTTTTGCAATAGCGAGTCGTGTTTCAAAATCTGGAAATTGTAAGTCGGCAATCATTCCCATTGAAAATCGACTTTTAAGTCTATCTTCTGTTAATTCAAGCTCTGCAGGTGGTCTATCGGAAGAAAAAATCATTTGTTTTTTTCCGTTGTATAAATCGTTAAACAGGTGAAAAAATATTTCTTGTGTTCGGTCTTTTCCTGCTAAAAACTGAATATCATCTAAAATAAAGACATCTACAAGTCTATATTTTTTTCGAACTTGTTCCATTCTTCGTTTTTGAATAGCTTCTACAACTTCTGCAATAAAATTTTCGGTTGTAAGGTATACAACAAGTTTATTTGGAAATTTACGTAAAATTTCATTGGCAGTAGCTTGTAATAAATGAGTTTTTCCAAGACCTACAGTTCCATATAAAAAAAGTGGATTGTATGCTCCTCCTGGTTTATTTGCTACAGCTTGCGATGCGGCATGAGCGAGTTGAGTTTCTTCTCCTACTACAAAATTTCGAAGTGTAAAATTTGTATCAAGCATTTTTGATACAAATTTTACACTTCCTTTTTTTATTTGCACTGATGATTGTTTTGGAAGTTTTCGTACAGTATGATCTCTTGATTGATTATTCGTAGATGTTTTAGGTGCGTGTAAAAATAATTTCTTCATATCTATAGCATCTGCAGAATTTTCATTTTCTAGGCTTCCGTCCACGACAACTTCTACTTTAGCCATGAGTGGGTCTTTTTTTCGTAAAATTTCTAAAATTTTATCACCATTGTTTGTAATAAAGTCTTTATAAAATTCTCGAGATGTTCCAATGGTTGCGGTATTATTTTCAACAGATTTTAATGTACTGTATAAAAACCATGTCATAACTTTTCCTTTTGAGATTTTTTTTGATAGATCAAGAAGAATTTCTTCCCATAGTGGCAATAGGTCTGGCATAAATAAAGCGTTGAATATGTAATATTTATTCTGGAACTTTATATTACAATTATTGTAATACTAATACAAGTATAATTGTGGAAAAAGTGTGAAAAACTTGTGAAGAAATAATTTATATTTGTGTATAAGTTTTATAGTTATTCACATTTTGAAAATATTGATTATTTGTAGAGTATCGTTTGTTTAATTTTTTAATTTTATCCTCGATAGCCTTATTTATATCTATATTTGCAGCTTTTGCTAGCAGAAGTGCGGTTACAAAGACATCAGAAAATTCACCTTCTAGAGTTTCTTTTGAGTGGTTTTTTAGTTTTTCTGGTCGTTGGTATTCAATGCTCGCTAATATTTCGTTTGCAAGTTCTCCAGTTTCTTCTGTGAGTTTCGTCATTCGCGAAAGTAACATTTCTCTTTCAGAAAAATGTGTAAATGCTGTCATAACTTTGCTATCAAATTTATCTATATATTGTAAGAATTCTTCAGTAATATATGTATTTAATTTATTTGAATTTTTCATACTATTTATTAAGAATTATTTTTGATGAAAAAAAATATCTTTCCATTCTTCTATTATAGGTTTTTGCAAATAAATTTTAGCTTCTTTTATTTGAATTTGCTTTTCGGTTTCTTTATAAATTTGTGGTGTTTTAAACTGATGTTCTCCATTTTTTAATTTTCCTTTTATTTCTTTTTGTATTCGGTCTTGATATTGTGGTGTGCTCATTCTTTTTTTTATTTTTTCTAACTTTCCAAGTTTTGTATCTAAAAAAGTGAGTTCATTTTGTTTTTCTATAAGGTTTTGTTTTGACTGATTCGTTTTTACAAATTCGGCATAAATATAATAAAATAAAAATAATATGTATCCCATTATTAAAATAATATAGAGTTTGGAAAAATGGGATACAAATTTTTCTTTGTTGATATGTCGTGTGTTATTTCGTGGCATTTATTCGTAAAAATATTTCTAATTTCTATTCTTATGCTCTCATAATTTGACTTTTAATTCATGTTTATTTTAATCCTGTACTTTGTAAATATTTTGAAACTTTTGCATTTAAAATACTTTTTTCTTCTAATTGCTTAATATACTCTTGTTCTAAGTCCTTTATATATTCACCTATAATCGCATATTCACCTTTCCTGCAAATTTTTGGATATTTTTCTAGTAAATGAGCATTGTCATCTTCTGCTTTTTGAGACCATTTTTTATATTGAGCAATAACAATATTTATTGCATTTTTAGGAATGCATAAATCTGGACAAGCAAATTCTTCGAGTCGACGTAATACTTTTTTCAAAATAACAGTTCTTGCTCGTGTCATTTGGTATCGCAATGGTATTTCTTCTTCTGCAATTTTACCGAGGTCTATATAGGGTCCTTGAATTTGTTTTGCACCACCTTTTAGTCGTGCTTCTTGTTTTATGAGTTTATCAAAAAGTGTCCAATATGTTTGTTCGCTAATTTCGTGATGATCGATTAAGGTTTGTAATATTTTCTTTTCAATTGTTAGTGCATGAAGATGTAAAAAGGTTTTAATATTTTCTTCATCTACATCTTTTATAAAAAAGTTCGCAATTTTCCGAATAGAGTGTTTTTTAGAAGATTTGTATTCTTTTACAAATCGAGCAAAATTTTTCCGAGAAATATATTTTTTGTCTCGAAGTTGCTCAATTTTTTCAAGTAACATTGTTATTGTGAGAATTTTACCCTCTAAAGTTTCTAATGTTTCTATGTGAGAAAATTTAGCTAATTGCATTTTTTCAACAAAATATTCAAGAGTTACAGCTTTTACAAAAGTTGTGAATAGTATACAGGCGATTACCAATGTTATGATTGCATCTTTTGGAGAAATTTCTAGAGTCCAATGTGGAATCGCTAAATTGTCTGGAATCATAAGAAGAGATGCAATTGCAATTGCTCCACGTAAACTTCCCCAAGATAAAATTTTCATCCAATCTTTTGATATTTTTCGATCTTCACGTGTAAATAGATTAAATATATTAAGTGGTAAATAAATCGAAATAATTCGTGCAAAAATTACAGATACAATGGCAAGTAAAATAATAAACCAAAGCTCTGTTATGTTTGGAACGGTCATCACTTGAACAGTTAGCATTCCAATTAATATAAAAATAAGAGAATTTGCAATAAATGCAAAATGTTCCCAAAGTATATCCATATGTGCTCGTACAGATGAATCAAATTTTTGAATTCCTCTCGATCCTAATATTATTGATGCCATTACAGTTGCAATAATTGCTGAAAATTCAAATTCGTGCCCTCCAATATGTAGAAAATGTTTTGATAAATCTGCTAATAAAAAGGTTAAATTTGCCATCACTAAACTTAATGTGAGTTGAATAGTTTCTTCTGTTTTTACTTTTGAAATAAGCCACATGAATGCGTATCCCATGAATACTCCAAATAAAATACCTCCAATAAACATTACTACAAATTGTAAAATAGCTATGTCTAAATGAAATAAATCTAAATTTCCAGCAGAATGTGTTAAAAATCCTATTAAAATTACAAACATTGCATAAGAAGTTCCATCGTTAAATAAACTTTCTCCTTCGAATAAATATGTAAGGCGAGGTGTTACTCCAAGTTTTTTAAATATTGATAAAA
Organism: Candidatus Altimarinota bacterium; assembly: GCA_016839105.1. Taxonomy (GTDB): domain Bacteria; phylum Patescibacteriota; class Gracilibacteria; order CAIRYL01; family CAIRYL01; genus SZUA-1403. Next base: position 5,833 of record DQTD01000074.1, on the reverse strand, counting down.
CCGCTACAGGGTCTGTTGCAGAAATAATTACGGCAAAGAGAAGTATTGCTAATATTGGAAATGAAATAGAAAGGAGGGTGCAAATAATCCAAATTATACTGGTTATGAGTCCAACTGATAATAAATATCCAAAAATAGAAAGTAATAAAATTGGAACGCTGTATTCTACAAGTTTTCTGAGTGGAAATTTAAATGCAGATTCAAAGAGTAAAGTAGGTAAAAATACGAAAAATATTAATTCTGGAGAGAGTTGAAATTCACCTAAAAATGCAAGTGATGGACACTGTTTAATTACAAAGGCGAGAAGAATACCTAAAAATACTAAAAGTACAGAATGTGGAATATTGTATTTATTACTGGGTTTCAGTGAAAAACTTGCAATAAGTAAAAATATACATGCAGCAACTATCGTCAGAGCAAATGAATCCATATAGTATTAAAATAAAATATTTCCCAAAAATAAAGAGATACTGCTCTTGTTGTTTGTTAAAATCAAGAGATATTTTTTTATAATACTTTTAAAATCTTAATGAAAAATCAATAGGCGTAACAGAGTGAGTAAGGCTTCCAAGTGAAATGACATCAGCACCTAAATTTGAATAATGTTCTATGTTTTTTTCTGTAATTCCTCCAGAAATTTCTATGAAAATATTATTTTTATTTCTCATTATTTTGTTTAATTTTTTATTTTCTAGTTCTAAAAATAAATCTGATATGTGTTGTGGCGAAAAGTTATCAAGCATGATTACATATTGATATTGGTTTTTTGTATCAAATTTTTTATCTAAAAAGGTCTGTAAAACTTCGTAAAATTCTTGAGTATTTTCTACTTCAAATTCTATAAATTTTATATTTTCTATAATTTCTTTTGATTCATATTTTTGTATGTTTAAAAGTTTTTTTAATATATCTTGTTTATTTCCGGCTATTAAGTGATTTTCCTTTACCAGAACAGCATCAAAAAGTCCCATTCTATGAGTATTTCCACCTCCTACAAAAATAGCTTTTTTATCTAAATAACTCCATTGTGTTTTTCGTGTTCCAGCTATTGGAGTTTTTGATTTTTCTAAAATTTTTTTTGTTGTTGTTGCAATTCCAGACATTCGAGAGAGCATATTCAATGCGACTCTTTCAATATTTAAAATATCTATAGTATTTCCAGAAATTTCACAAATAACATCTCCAATTTTTATGTGGTCTTGGTCTTTTTTTTTCCAGTTAAATCTAATATCTAAAAAACATTCTTTTGTATTTGTAAAAAATTGAATTTCTTCTTGCCCAGCTAAAATACCATCTTGTTTTGCAAAAATTGTAGCAGTGCTTTTTTTGGTAGGGGATATAAATAAAAGAGATGTTATATCTATTCCATCATGCATTAATTCAGCCAAGAAAAAATCTATTACAGCAATTTTATATTGAGGTGTTGTAAAAAAATCTGATCGGTCATGAGGAAGGGCTATTTCTTTATTATTCATTTGTACAAGAATACGTATTAAAATTATGATTTTGTGGAATGATTATTTCTAGAGTATCTCGAATATCATCTAGATTCATTTTTTTATCGGCTGAAATAAAAACAGGAGTTCGGCTCTCATATTTTTTGAGTAAATATTTTTTATTAAAAATATTTTTTAATTTTTTAATTTTCTTCACATTTTTTCTATCTTCATCAGACGAATCACGAGTGAGTGTAATATTATTAAAATTTATACTTTTTAAAAAATCTTCAAAATTTATATTATTTTCAACTATCTCCTCTTCTGTTTTTTCAGCAATATTATCAATTTTATTAAAAAGTAAAAATTGTTTTTTATCAGAAATTCCTAATTTTTCTAAAATATCGTCGACTACTTCAATTTTTTCTTCAAATCTATCGTCCGAAACATCTACAACATGAAGCAGTACATCTGCATTTATACTTTCTGAAAGTGTTGATTGAAATGCTGCGATTAGATTTGGTGGAAGGTTTGCAATAAATCCAATTGTATCTGCAATAAAAATTTCTCGAAAACTTTTTGGTAAAAACATGAGTCCAAGTCGTGTATCAAGAGTTTGAAACAGTGCATCTTTTACATCTACTCCTTTTTTTGTAAGTGCATTCATTGTTCGGCTTTTCCCTGCATTTGTATATCCTACTAATGCAACAGTTTCTTTTTGGCTTCGTTTTCGTTTTTGTCTGTGTAAGCATTTTGTTTTTCGTACTTTTTCTAATTTTTTTTCAATATTCTTTTCTTCTTGTCGCAAATGCCGTTTCATAATTTCCGTATTTGTCTCCCCTTTTCCTCGTGTATTTGACTGTCTTGACAGTTCGTTTCCACCCATTCCAAAAATTCGTGGTCCCATGTGTCGAATTTTTGCGAGTTGAATTTGTAATTTTGCTTCGCTGGACTGGGCATGTTGTGAAAAAATATTTAAAATTAAATCAACCCTATCCCACACTTCAATATCTTCTTCTCGTAATAATTCTGTTAAATCCCAAATTTGTCGAGGTTTTAATATATTCCCTAAAATAAGCATGGTAACTTCGTTTTCACGACAATATATGATTAAATCATCTAAAATACCTTGTCGTAAAAAAAGTTTTTTATCAGTTTCAGATTTTTTAATCCAAGTAGTTTCTATTTCAAAATCACCATATGTTTTTACCAAGCTTTCGAGTTCATATTTTTTGTCTTGCATTTCGTCGTCTGTAGTTTTTTGAGGCAAGGAGATATCTATAAGTAATGCTTTTTTCTTTATTGCTCGTCCTTGGTCATCTCTTAATTCTTTGTTTTCTTGTTCACTTTGATTTCGTACTCTTTTATTTTTCTGTGCTGTTTGATTTTTTGCCATATAATATTAATAAATTATAATTATTATAACAAAACAGACGCTATAATACTTCTTTTTTGTTTTCTCTTTTTTTCCTCGTAAACACCATAATTGCATCGTCACTTTCAGGAACAGTAAACCAATTCCAGTTATCTTTTTCTCTTGTGATATGATTATGAAAACTTTTCATTTTATCTGGAAATTTTTGAGTATCATCAACCACAATAATTCCATTTTCAGAAAGAAGTGTTTCGGCAAACATAAAAAATTTATGTGTCCAGCTTTTTTGAGCATCTATAAAAACAAAATCGAAAGGACCATCTTCTTTTTTTATTGTTTGTAAAATATTTCCAAATCGAAATTCTATATTTTGTAAATTACAAATTTCAGCATTTAATTGAGCACTTTCTAATGATGGTTCTGAAACATCTCCAGTGAGTAGTTTTCCGTCCCATTTTTCGAGTTGGTCAGCGATAATACACGAAGAAAATCCATTGGCAGACCCCATTTCCAAAACTTTCTTTGGCTTTTGTAATTGTAAAAAAAATTGTAAAACATTTACACCAATCCACGAAATATTTGGAATATTTTGTTTTTCTCCAAATTGTTTTAATATTGCAAAAATTTCTGTTCGAGATTTTTTTTGCATTTCTTCAAAGCTTATATTCCGATCTGCCCAGAATTTTTTTGGAATTGTTTTTTTTGCCATATAACTTTAATTATAAATTTTCTACTAATTTGTGAATTTTATTCAAAGAGCTTAATGCTCCATTTGCTCGTGATGGAGATAATGATTCTATTATTCCTAGCTCTTGTAAGTCGTTTACCGAAAATTCTAAAATTTCTTTTTTTGTTGCGTCTTCAAATCCTAAAATAAATAATGCTAAAAATCCTTTTGAGATAGAACCATCTGCATCTGCGCGAATTACAATTTTATTTTTTATTTTTTCTATAAAAACCCATGCATTTGACGCACAGCCTAAAATTTTATTTTCATCGTTTTTTTCTATAACGGATAACTGATTTTTTTTTGGAATTTCATTGGCTAATTCAATAAAATATTGAAATTTTTCTGTTTGGTTTTCGCATGACTTTATTTCTTCGGCTAAATCATAAATATTTTGTAGCATAGTTTCTATTGTTATCTTTTATATACTGTATATTCTCAGTGTATCATGATGTAGAATTCAAATATAATTGTTAATAACCGAATATTTCTATGAATATTGTACGTCTTCTGCATAAACTAAAAAATACTAGAAATATAACAAAGTTTAAGACTCTGGATAAATCGGGTAAAATAAAAGTATTATTTGGATCTGGAATTTTGTTATTTTCTGGGTATCAATACTTTGCACAAAATAATATTGTAGAAGACGCTAAATTTTTTATTTCTGAAAAAACAGAAATTTTTACAGATAAAAATATTTATCCTGTTATTTATACTTTTGATGGAGATACATATTTTGTAAAAATTGATGGTAAAAAAGAAAAAGTACGAGTATTAGGAATAGATACTCCGGAGAAAAAAGGAGGATTTAGACCTGAAGGCTGTTTTGGTGATCATGCAAGTGATTATGCAAAAGAAAAATTAAAGAATAAAAAAGTTTCACTTCTAAAACCAGAGGGGTACGACGAAACCGACAAATACGGAAGATTGTTACGATATGTATTTCTTGACGGTGAAGATTTTGGAGCACATCTTATTTCGGAAGGATACGCATTTTCATATAAAAAATTTAAACATCCGAGAAGAAGTCATTACAATTTCTTAGAAAAAGAGGCACAAAAAAATAAAAAAGGAATGTGGAATCCTGATAATTGTGATTATTGGGGAGGTCTACATTATTAATTGCTTACAGAATGCATACGTAATACTATCTATAATAACTCCCATATGATTTTTTTGGCTCACTGTACCGATTCAATAGGTCTTGTTGCAAAAATATCAGGATTTTTTGCAGAACATAAATTAAATATTTTAAGTTTAGAGGAACATACGGAGCAAGGTGAATTTTTTAGAAAATATTACAAAGCCTATATGTTTGCATAATTTTTTCAAAAAAAAGAACCATTTCAATAAAGAAATGATTCTTGTTAAAAATCTCAATGGCGGAACAGAAGAGACTCGAACTCTCGACCCCCTGCGTGACAGGCAGGTGCTCTAACCAACTGAGCTACTGCTCCATTGTATTGTAATTTTTAAGCTGATAAATTATACACCGCTTATCAGCTTAAAATCAAGATTATTTATAGATATTTTCGATAAGATGGTTGAAGTTTATTTAGAAAATTGTATAACTGCTTGTTTTACATTTTCTGCAACAGATTTATCTAAAGGAGAAGGAATAATATTTTCTTCATTTGGATTTTCTACAGAATTTGCAATTGCATCTGCAACAACCATGAAAATCTCTTGAGTGATGCTTCGTGCTTGAATGGCAAAGAGTCCTGCAAAGAGTCCGGGAAATGCTATTACATTATTTACTTGATTTGCAAAATCACTTCGTCCTGTTGCGATAATTCGGGCTCCTCCTGCTTTTGCTTCTTCTGGAAAAATTTCTGGAGTTGGGTTTGCCATAGCAAAAACGATTGCATCTTTATTCATTTTTTCAACATCTGTTTTATTAATAATTCCAGATTTAGAAACTCCAATAAAAACATCTGCATTATTCATAGCACTATGAATGTCCCCCTTTTCATCAAGTGTAAATAGAGATAACACCTCTTGTTTTGCCGAATTTAAATTATCTCGATGTGAACCAATAACACCTTTTGAATCTGTCATTATAATTTTTTTTCCTCCTGCTGTCATAATGAGTTTTGAAATTGCAATTCCCGCAGCCCCTGCACCAGAAATAACAATTTTTACATCTTCAATTTTTTTATTTACAACTTTTAATGCATTTTTCATTGCAGCAACTACCACAATAGCTGTTCCATGTTGGTCGTCATGAAAAATAGGAATGTTTAATCGCTCTTTTAATTTTGCTTCAATTTCAAAACATCGTGGAGCAGAAAT
>DQTD01000050.1 GCA_016839105.1 Candidatus Altimarinota bacterium | reverse complement strand
GCATCAAACAGAGGAATTGATGAAATTCGAGACTTACGAGAAAAAGTAGCATTTTCACCAAATACAGGAAAAGCAAAAATTTATATTATAGATGAAGTTCATATGCTCACAAAAGAAGCATTTAATGCACTTTTAAAAACACTTGAAGAGCCCCCATCTCACGCATATTTTATTTTAGCAACAACTGAATATCATAAAGTTCCAGACACTATTCGCTCTCGGTGCCAAACTTTTTTCTTTACAAATATTGCACAAAATGAAATTGCAAAGCGATTAGAATATATTTGCAAAAATGAAAAATTTGAATATACAAAAGAAGGATTAGATGTTTTAGCAAAACGAGCTAATGGTGGATTAAGAGATGCAATTTCTTTACTCGAACAATCAAGTAATTTTGGAGACATTACTGTTGAAAATTTACAAAAAAGTTTAGGAATTATTTCTGCAGATTTTTTAGAAAAATTTTTACACAGCCTACAAACTTGCGATATAGATTCAGCATTTACTCAACTTAAAGCACTACAAAATGAAGGAAGAAGTTTGCAAGAATTTGGAAAAGATTTTCTTGAATATTTACAAGAAACCTTTCATATATACATTAAAGAAAAAAATGCACTTTTGCCGTGGTTACTCGAAATAATCACTATTTTTGAAGAAGGCTTACAACGCTCAAAACGATTTGAGATTCCGCCACTTGCTCTTGAAATGGCTATAGTAAAGGCAATATTATTAAACAAAGAATTTACAGCACAATTAAAAAATATCACAACTATTCAGAGCGACCACAAAAATACACCCCTACCAGTAGAAAAAATTACAAAAGAAGTTACACCAAAACCTACACAAGCTCATTTTGCAGAAGACACTACAAATGATTTATTTCCACCAGCAACTTCTGCTATTCCTGCACCGACTCAAGAAATTATTTCTGAAGAATTACCCCCATGGGAAGTTGAAACAAAAGAACCAAGAACAATTGTAGAACCTAAAAAAATTATACCAAAAAAAAATACTAATTTTATTAAAAAACTTGAAACTGCCAGCACAACAGAAAGCAAAAAAGTTTTAAATGCAAAAAAAGAAGAAGTAAAAAAACAAGCACCTCCAAAAATAGAAAAAATTATAAAACCAATAGACACACCAGAAGACGATGAAATGCTTCCGGTAGTACAATCTCAATGGAAAACACTTTGTAGCACTCTTCCAAAAAGTGTAAAATTATATTTATCAGAATACGGAATCGCTACAAAATATGAAAATAAAATTTTAACCTTAGAAATAAAAGGAGATTTTGCAAAAAAAATGATAAATACAGAAAAAAATATTACAATTATTTCTGAAAAATTTTCACATTTTTTAAGCACAAAAATTACTATTTCTATTCTTGAAAAAAAAGAAACAAAAGCTGATAATTTATCAATTTCAGACGTAGAAGGATTACTACAATTTTAAAAATATAAAATATGATGAGTGTAATCGCCAGTAATATCACACCAGTAATAAAAAAAGTGTTACTTGGATTACTCCTTTTTTTAATTTCTTTTTTTGTTCTTTTTTGGAACGAAGGAGATGCTAATATTTCTGAAATTGCAGAAACTTCAATTGAGGTTCAAAATATTGCAAATATAGACAAAAATGCTCTCCATAAAAAATTTGTTTCTATAACAGGTGCTTTAGAAACAAATCAACAACTCGAAGATATTTTTCTTAAAAAGAATTATTATATTCAAATAAATAGAATAGTTGAAACATACAAAGTAAACACTCGTAAAAATAACAAAGAAGACCAAAAAAAAATTATTACACACGAATGGGTTCAAAATATTGAAAATAAAAATGAAGGAAAAGATTATCACAGAGATAAAAAATTACAGAGCATTACACAAACTACAAATTTTATCGCACTCTCCGGCTATAAAATTTCTATAGATGAAATAGAACTTCCCGCAACAGAACCTCTTATATTAACACAAGAAAATACAATACAGACCAATAATACGATTTTATTAAATCAAAAATATTTATTTAAAGGATATGGGTCACTTCAGCAACCAAAAATTGGAGATATTCGAATTTCCTATACAGTAATTAATGCTCCATCTCAACTGGTTACACTTTTTGGAAAAATTGATACAATTAATAATATTATTACACCATACTACTATAATGATAACAAAAAAATCTATAAAATTTTTAATAAAACAAGAGAAGAATCTATAATAGAACTCAAAAAAGAAGATATTGCTGCATCTTGGATAATAAGAATTTTAGGATTTTCATTAATGTGGACAGGACTACTCTTCATAGCTACACCTCTTTTCTTATTCATAAGCGTGATTCCATTTATAGGAAAATTTGGAACGATTGGAATAATACTTTTAACAGGATTAATTTCAATAATTTTATCAACAATTACGATTTTTATATCAATTATTTTACACAATATAATTATACTCGTAATTGTAATAGTACTTATAATAACAGGATTATTTTTTTATATACGCAATACAGATGACAAATCTCATAAAAAGCTCATCACTTAAAGAACTCTCTGAACTCTTAAAATCGGCACTTATAGATTTACCAAGTGCTGATAATTTTATAGCAGAAGGATTTGATTCGGAATTAGATAAATATAAAAATTTATCAAAAGGAGGAAAAGAAGAACTCGTACGAATTAACACAGAAGAAAAAGAAAAAACTGAAATCCCAAGCCTCAAAATTAAATATAACAAAGTGATCGGATATTTTTTTGAAGTTACATCTGCAAATGCACGAAAAATTCCAGATTATTTTCTTCACAAACAAACTCTAAAAAATGTATGCAGATATACAACTCCAGAACTTTCAGAATTTGATGCCAAAATTCAAAATGCACAATTTCAATACGAAAAACGACAAGAAGAGATTCGACAATATTTAGAAAATAATATATTAGACGCATCACCAACTATTCAAAAACTTGCAAAACATATAGCCAAAGCAGATATTTCACAAAGTTTTGCATTTTTAGCCAAAAAACAAAGATTTATAGCACCCCATATTACCGAAACTCAAGATAAACTAGAAATAATAGAAGGACGACATATTGTTATTGAAGCAAACCTAGAAAAAGAAAGTAAACGATTTATTCCAAATGACATAAATATGAGCAACAACAATTGCTTTCATTTAATAACAGGACCAAATATGGCGGGTAAATCAACTTTTTTACGACAAAATGCGTTAATTATCTATCTTGCTCACATAGGAAGTTTCATACCTGCACAAAGTGCAACAATACCAGTTTGTGACAGTATTTTTACACGAATAGGATCTGGAGATTCACTTTCAACAGGCGAATCTACTTTTTTAGTAGAAATGCAAGAAGCCTCAAAAATTTTACGACATGCAACAGATAAAAGCTTTGTTATTTTAGACGAATTAGGACGAGGAACATCAACATATGATGGACTTTCTTTAGCATGGGCAATAACAGAATTTTTACACGAAAAGAGAGTAAAAACACTTTTTGCAACCCATTATCATGAGCTTATAAATCTCGCTAAATCGTTACCACGTGCAAAAAATTTTTCTGCACGAGTATTAGAAGACAAAAAAAAAGGAGTAATCTTCTTACACCAAATTTTTGAAGGAGGAGCCGAAAAAAGTTTTGGAATTGAAGTTGCTCGTTTAGCAGGAATTCCTCAATCTATTATTACAAAAGCAGAAGAAGTTCTAGAAAAGTTAGAAAATGCTGAAAAACAAAAAAATACTTCAAATAATGCACAAGGGCGTTTATTTGAAGACTCTCTTTACAAAGAAATGTATGAAAAATTATTAAAAACACAAAAGAAACAAGCCGAATTAAAAAAACAAAATAATTTTTCTCAATTTGAAGAAATTAAAAAACTAGATTTAAATAATCTGACTCCACTCGAACTATTTCAGAAAATTTCTGAAATGCAAAAATAAATTTTCCATTATATTATTTCTTAAATTTTTCCTCTGTAATTTTTATTAAATGTTGTAATTTTTGCTCGTCATCAAAATCATCATATAATATCCACAACTTCGATCCAGAAAAAAGAAAGAATATTTTGAAATATTTTGCCTAAAATCTTTTTGACCTATTATAAGAGTAGTCATAGTAAATTTTATTTTTTATTTCAATCGTAACTTTGCTTCATAAAAATAACTTTCATCACTTTGATTTCGCATTTCATGATCTGGAGTAACACCCACTTTATGAATAATATTTTGTAATGGTGACCGAAATTCTGATGTTGTTACTTTCAACGACCCTCGAGAAAGAGTAAATAATTGCTGTGCTATCCCCTTTCCAAATGATGTTGTTCCAATAATATCCCCCCTTTCATAATCTTTTATAGCTGCTGAAAAAATTTCTGATGCACTCGCACTATACTCATTTTGAAACACAACGAGCGGAATCTCTGTATAATCAGCACTTCCATCTACATAATAAATATCTTCCAATTCTTTTGAATCATACAACCGTACAGCTATTGACCCATCTGGCAACACTTCCCCTAACATTTCTTGTGCAACATTCATTAATCCACCCGGATTAAATCGTAAATCTATAATTACACCTCTCACCCCTGAATTATCCGTAATATTTTCTCTTAATATTTTTTTAAAATCTCTTGACGTAAATGATTTAAATGACCGAACTTTAATCCATAAAATATGATCTTTTATTTCACTTGAAACTGTTGAATAATTTTCTATAAAAATCTTTTTTCGAACAAAACTTTTTGTAAGAGTTTTTCCATTTCTTTCTATTCTTAATACAGAAGATGTTCCAACTTCTCCTTTAATTTTATCTACAATATCTGAAACCGATAAATCCAGAATATCAACCCCATCTATAGCTATAATCACATCTCCTTCTTGCAAATTTGAAACAGAAGCAGGGCTTCCCTTAAAAATTTCGGTAATCACTAAACCACCATTTGTTGCAGGTTGAATTGCTACACCTAAACCAGCATACTCTTTTTCAACTTCGAATTCTTCATTTATATAATTTGTAAATGCTTTTGCCTTTTCTTGTGGTAAATACACAGAATATGGATCATTTAAAGATGTAACCATTCCTGAAATTGCAGCGTCTTCTAATTCATTTTCTTCTAATTCATTTTGTCGTAAATATTGAGATTGTAATAATTCTTCTACTCTTTTTAAATTATTAAATTTTTGAGAATTCAAATCTTTAGAATTTTCTTCACTCTTATTATTTAAAACATATAACATCCACGCTGCATCATTTTTTGTAAGATAATCGTATGGTTTTATTAGAGAAATTTTTGATGTTAACGTTGCTTTATTTTGTAAAAATCCTTTTTCAATAGCAACTAAAATTAAATTTTTATCTTTTACAGAAGTTGGTAAATCTCCCCAAAAATTGTGCATTTCGGTTCCTGCATTTTGCACCACCGAAACTCCCTCTAAAGCAAAAAGCATTTTTACTGCATCTATTCTTGTAAGTTTTCTATTTTTCAAAAATTTTCCATCGCTTTCAAATTGCGTTAAAATTCCTAAAGCATATCCTGCCGAAACATAGGAATTATCTTTTACGTCTATAAAAATATCAGAAATATTTTCATTTTGATACGCATCAATATTTATATTTTTATTATCAAAAATCCATTCTAAAAACTCTCCTCTTCTTATAGATTTATACCCATGAAATGCAAATTTTTGCTCAAGTTCTGTAAATACTCCCGTATTATCTGCAACATTTTGTACATGTTTAGAAACATTATCTGAAAATCCAAGCACTGTTCCAGACAATAAACTTGCTCCCAAAAAACCTAAAATAACTTTTTTCATAATTATATTTTTTACTATATTATATATATTTTTTTACTTCAATAAATCTAGCATTTTTATATAAAAAAAAATAGCTTGATTATCATGTTTTTTACTGGTAAGATTATATGAATATTTATATTCACAAATACATACATTTTTTTATTACTATAATATGTTTTTATATAATTGCAAAAAAGGGGGAGGAGGTAGAACAAAAGCTAATTTTTTAGAAACCAGATTAATTTTTGATGGAGAGATTGGACCTATAACACCGTATGAAACTAAAGATAAAATAAACGTAGAGCTAATGGCTGCAAAACAAGATGCAGAAAAAAATACAACAGAAGTAACAGAAACAGTGCATAAAAAACTTGCGACACTTGCAAAAACTTTCACAAGTTACGCAGGCGCTACATATTATTTACACAGTGATGGAGAATATTGGGAAAAACCTGAAAATAAAAATGAAGAAGCAAAATCAGATCCTTGGGACGGTATGAAAACACAACCCCTAAAATCAGATCCTTGGGACGGTATGAAAACACAACCCCTGAAATCAGATC
>DQTD01000069.1 GCA_016839105.1 Candidatus Altimarinota bacterium | reverse complement strand
TATATAACAATTTTTCTGTACTTACCTATCATCACCTAAACTGGAAAGATGCGGACCCGAACTTCAATAATTGCAAACAAATTATCTCTTACTTTCATGTAAAATGCAAAAGTTTTTTTGCCTGATCCAATGCCTCATCACTCACATTTTCTCCCGAGATCATTTTTGCCACTATTTCAACCCGTTCTGCACCGGTTACATACCGTAATTTCGTAACTGTTTTATTTTCTAAGTGTATTTTTTCTACAATTAAATGATGTCTTGCCATTGCTGCGATTTGTGGTAAATGTGTAATTGCAATAATTTGTCTATTTTCTGCAAGTTTTTGCATTTCATGTGCCATTTTTTCTGCAATTGCACCAGAAACCCCCGTATCAATTTCATCGAAAATCATTGTAGTGTTTTCTGGAAAAAACTGCTTTAACGCTAATGTAATTCTTGCTATTTCTCCTCCAGATGCAGAAAAAGACAAATTTTGTACTTCGTTCTGATTTGCAGAAAATAAAAACTCAACCTGTTCTTTACCATATTTACAAATTTCCACAGGCTTTAATTTTAATTGAAATACTGCTTTTTCCATTCCCATAATTCTGCATTTTTCTTGAATTAAACCTGCAAATTCATCTTTTCTTTCTGCTCTCGCTTCAGATAAGATATCTGCTAATTTTTCTAATTGTTCAAATTTTTTATTTTTCTCTTCTTCATATTTATTTTTTTCGTCTTCTAAATTTTTAATATTTTCTAAATTATCTTCTAGTTTTTGTTTTTTATCAAAAAGTTGTTGCGGCGAAATAACCCCAAACTCTTTACTCCATCGTGAAACTTGCGATACAAAATTTTGAGCTTCTGCTATTTCTTGTTCATTTAATCCATCTGGTAATTCTGATTCCAAATTAGCAATTATGTCTTGAACTTGCGTAAAAATAATATTTAATTTTTCAGAATTATTTGTTTTTTTATTACTACTTTTTTCTAATCTATTTATACTTGTTTCTACAGTATCTAACAACGATAAAACACTATTACCTTCTCCTGCTAATATTTCTATAGATTCTTCTACAATTTCTTTTGTATCGACAGAAAATGAAGAATTTTTAATAATAAATTCGGCAGATTCTAATTCTTCAAGTGTAAACTGAATTTTTTGCATTTTTTCCAACTGAAACTCCCAAAAATCTTTTTGAAGCATGTTTTTTTCAAGTGCTTCTATTTTTTTAGAAAGTTCTAATTTTATATCCAAATATTCTTGGTATAATTCCAAATACTCTTTTTTAATAATTCTATTTTTTTCGGATAACGATCTGTCAAAAATTTGAGTAGCAGCTTCTGGTTGTTTTAAAAAAATATTATCGTGTTGCGAATGCATATGAAAATATTTTGACGAAAACTCTTGTCCATTTTTTAAACTTTCTGGAACATCATCTATAAAAAAACGAGATTTATTTTTTTCTAAAATTCGTCTAAATATCTTATTTTTTAATTCTAATTCTACAACTGTTCGATTATTTTCGGTATCACCACCAAAAAATGTATTTTTTGCTCGCTCTCCCATTCCTAATTTTATAGCATTACAAAAAAAAGATTTCCCACTTCCCGTTTCTCCTGTAATTACAGTAAATCCATCAAAAAAGGTAATATTTTCATTTTCAACTAATCCTAAGTTTTTAACAGAAATTTGCCTTAACATAGATATGTATTAAATTTTCATTATAATTTTATTCCCACTCAATCGTTCCAGGTGGTTTTCCTGTCAGGTCATAAAAAATTGAAGAAATTTCTGGAACTTCTTTCTGTATTCTCTCTACAATAGTTTCTAAAACATCTTTTGAAAGTGGTGCTGCAACTGCCGTCATGGCATTTTCGCTTTCAATTGGTCGTAAAATAATCGCTTCTTTTCCGTCTATAAAAACTGGAGCAAGCACAACTGGAAATTGCCAAATATTTTTACAATCCTCTCTTCCAAAAATTGCACTTCGAACAATCGCATCACATTTTTGAAGCGTTGCAATTCGCTCTTTTGTCATTTGTGAATTTTTTACTTCAAATTTTTCAGAAATAAAGTTTCCAGAAACACTTATTAGAACTCTATTAATTTCAGAAATACTATTTGCTATATCACTTGCGATTCCTCCAAGTTTTTCTAAATTTTTAGCAGTTAATACAGGAATTTTTTCAGAATATAAAACAACTGGATGTTTGTAACTTCGCTTGTCTCCTTCAACCCCAACCGATTTAATTGGCAAGATTTTGACACTTATTTTTTCTTTTAAAATATCTATATATTTCTCTAATTTTTGATTAATTTCTTGCTCTAACTCTTCCGTATTTTCTAATGTATTTTCTTTTTCTGCACATAAAACACGAACTCCCAAGCCTGGACCAGGAAATGGATGCCGAGAAATTAATGCATCTGATAAACCCAAAAGTGTTCCAACTTTTCGCACTTCATCTTTATACAAATCTACAATTGGTTCTATAATCAAGCCTTGCTCTATCATAATTTGAACTCTTTCTACTCGATTATGATGTGTTTTAATTTTTTCAGAATTTTTTGTTGCCCCACTTTCAATAGTATCGGGGTAAATAGTTCCTTGCCCTAGCAACCATTCATTTGGATTCAAATTCATTTTTTCTGCAATTTCCGCTTGCAGTTCTAAAAAATCATTTCCAATAGAATTTCGTTTTTTTTCTGGATCGTATAATCCTGCTAAATTTCCTAAAAATTTTTCAGAAGCTTCCTCTGTATGCAAATCAAATCCGGCATCAGAAAGCATTTTTGTTACCTCTGTTGCTTCATTCAATCGCATCATTCCGTGGTCTACCAAACACCCAAAAACTCTGTCTCTTCCAAGAGCCTTTGTTAAAAGTGCAAAACATACGCTTGAATCAACCCCACCGGAAACCAGCAAAAATACTTTTCTTCCTTCACATTGTTTTTTAATTTTTTCTACCTCTTCGTTTATAAAATCGTTTAGCGTCCAGTCTCCAGAAACACCGCAAATATCTATAAAATTTTCTAGCATATCTACTCCAAATTCACTATGACTTAACTCTGGATGATATTGAAATCCATATATATTTTTTTCTGTATTTTGCATTGCCGCAATTCTACAATCTTGAGTAGATGCAATAATTTCAAACCCGTTTGGCAATTCAGACACTTCGTCTCCGTGCGTCATCCATGCAATTGAATTTTCTGGAATTATATTTTTTACTAAAAAAATTGGAGAATCTATTTTTTTTATTTCCAAATTTACTTTTCCATATTCTCCTACTTTTGCTGGTTGTACCGTTCCACCAAAATAATCTGCAATTAAATTATGCCCATAACATACTCCTAAAATTGGAACTCCCATTTCAAAAATCTCAGTATCTACCGATAAAGAATTTTCTAAATACACAGAATCTGGACCTCCAGAAATAATAACCCCAGCAATATTTTTTTCTTTTAATTCAGATGCTGTAATATTGGAATTTACAATAACACTATGAGCTCCTAAATTTCTAATTTTATTTGCTAAAAGATGCATTGACTGCGAACCAAAGTCTATAATTGCGACAGATTGCGGAAGAGTATTCATATAGTACAAAAAAATAAAAATAAAAATAAAAATAAAACCGAGAACTCCTTATAGAACTATATTATATAAGTAAGGGTGAAATTTCTAGGTGAATTTTATTCTCGACTTCCAAGAGTTCTTAGATTTATTATATTACCCTTAAAAAAATGATAAAGATAACGTACTCTATCTTTATCATTTTTAATTATTCCAAAACATGTTTTTTCTTCTTTCTCTGAAGATCTTTTCTTGTTCTGTATATCCATTGGTATATAGTTTCATGACTTATCGAGAGACCTTCCATTCTTTTGAGTCTCTGGCTTATTTGTTCTGGAGAAAAATATTTTTGTAAATATCTCTCTATTTTCTTCGCCAATCGTACTTGCATCTCTGCAAATACGGTCACTTATTACGCTATTACTCCAGTTTAGACGAATTCCATACTCTATCATTTTTCTATCTTCTGTACTAAGATTTCTTTGCATTTTGAGGGGGATTAAGTTGCTTGTTACAACTCAACTTTACCATCCTTCTCTTTTTGCATGCTTGCTTTTACTTTTTCGTGACTCTCAGACTTG
>DQTD01000018.1 GCA_016839105.1 Candidatus Altimarinota bacterium | reverse complement strand
TATAACGACCAGCAATAGTAGGCACTCGTAATAGAGTTGGAGATTGGGAAAGTGATTCTGTACAGTTTTCTGGTCAAAAAGGTATTTTATCTGTTCAGGTAGAACGGAGAACAAGACAAGTTCACATAAGTAAGTGTCTTAATAAAACAGCATTAGAAACACGCAATCGGTGAAATAAGTTTGAGATAAATAATAACGGCGGAAATCAAGGAATAACAATTTTTTTTTACAAAGTGGTCAAATATAACCTTGAATGTTCAATATTTCATATATAAATTTTTTTGATATGTGATACACTTTAAATGTTATAAATTTAGTGAACTTCATGACCTCTGCTTTTAAAAAATTTGACAAACTTCTTCTTATCGGTGTGTTATTTCTGCTTTTAATTGGAGTGTGGATGATGAGTTGGGTAAGTGTTTTTAACTCAAATGAAAAAGAACATTATTCTGCGGCACGGTCATATTGTGTTTCGCAAATTCCAAATTATGCAAACGTAACAAAAGAAACTCAAAAAAAGAAAATGTTAGCATGTATCAAAACTTCTGATGCACAAGAAGCTTCAGAATTTTTTTGTTCAATTAATAATTGTAACGACAGATACTTTAATTTACACATGCGAAATATTGCCATTGGATTATTTGGAATGTTTATTGCATTTTTAATCCCAATTGTAATATGGAGAAAAACAGCTCTTCTTATTTTTGTCGTAGGATTTATTTTATTAATAGTTGTATTGGTAATACCTGCTCAAGGTGGATTTACTGCCAAAAGTTGGTTACCCATTCCAATTCTTGGTTTATTTCAACCATCTGAAGCAATGAAGCTTGGCTTAGCATTTTATGCAGCATTGTGGATTTCAAAAAAACAATCAACTATCTCAACCTTTAAAGGTGGATTTCTTCCATATTTAATATTGGTTTCACTCGCCGTTGGACCTGTTATGTCGCAACCCGATTACGGTTCGTCTATAATTTTAATGGCAATAGCATCTTCTATGTTTTTTATTGGAGGAGCGAGTATTTTACATATGGGGATTAGTCTTGGATTAGCCCTTGGTATGGGAATAATGGCGTATTATTCATTTGATTATATCAAATCAAGATTTGACACTTTTTTTAACCCAGAATCCGTAGATACAGATGCAAGTTATCAAATTGATCAGGCTCATATTTCTTTAGGAAATGGAGGGTTAACAGGAAGTTTAAATACAACAGAAAGTTTTGGATTTTTACCTGAAATTCAAGGAGATATGATTTTTGCAGCGACAGGGGAGTATTGGGGATTTTTAGGAATGATAATACTGATTGGGATTTATATATTTATTACTATTAGAGGAATAAATATTGCAAGAAATGCAAAAAATCAATTTTCGAAACTTTTGGCATCTGGTATTATATCATGGTTTGCATCTCAAACAGTTATTAATATGATGGTAGTTACAGGGCTTTTTCCTCTTACCGGAATTACATTACCTTTGTTATCATATGGAGGAACTTCTATGCTGATAACACTTATAGCAATAGGAATATTATTACGAATTTCAGCATCTGTTCATGAAAACGAAAACGAAGCTATTGTTAATAGGAGGAGGAAGCGGCGGACATTTGTACCCACTTCTTACGCTGGCACAAGAAGTTTGCGATAAACAAATTTTAAAACCAGAAAATTTACATTTTATTATAGCGGATAATAATGCTGATTTTCGGTATTTTGAAAGTAATAATTTATATAAAAACTTTACATATTCAAAGTATTCAGTTGCAAAATTACGACGATATTTTTCGTGGCAAAATTTTATAGATTTTTTTATTTTTTTTAAAAATATTATTAAATCTTTTAGTTTTTTAGTTTTTAATAGACCAGATAAAATATTTTCAAAAGGAGGATTTGTTTCATTACCGTTTGGGATTTCGGCATTTTTTTTGAGAATTCCTTTTTTTCTTCATGAAACGGATAGTGCAATGGGATTATCAAATCGTATTTTATCTGTATTCGCAAAGAAAATTTTTACAGGATTTCCACTTAAAACAAAAAATAGTAAATATATTTTTATTGGAAATCCAGTAAGAGCTGAATTTTTTGATATTCCAAAAGGGAATAATTTAAAAACATTACATATTTTAATTTTTGGAGGAAGCCAAGGAGCAAAAGTGTTAAATGAATGGGCGAGAGAATTTTTTAATATTTCAAAAAATAAAGAGCTAGAAAATGTATTAACTCTCATGAAAAAAAATATAGAAGTTTTAATTATTTCTGGAAAAAATAAAAGCAATGCAGAAAGAATAAATAAAATAACAGAAATAAATAATAATTTTTTATCTACTTCTGAATATAAAATTTTTGTAAAAGAAGTAGAATTTTTAACTTCAGATTTTGTTCAAACCATTCATAATTCAGATATTGTGATTGCTCGTGCAGGAGGAAGTATTGCGGAACTTGCGGCGGCACAAAAATGTACAGTGCTTGTACCATTACCAACATCTGCAAATAATCATCAGCAAAAAAATGCAGATTATTTTACTTCTGAAAATGCAGTATTGCAAATTCAAGAAACTGATTTACACAAAAAAGAAACATATAAAAGATTAAATGAATTATTTTCTTCGGAAAAACAACAAAAAAATCTTTCAAATAAACTTACAGAATTTGCTCGCCCACATGTAGTAGAAAATCTTATAAAAGAGTTAGAACTGCAGTAATAAAACCTTATATATTTAAAAATTATGAAGAGCAATACAATACAATACAATACGAAAAAAACAACAATTACAAAGAAAAAATGAAACTTTTATTCCAATATTTGCATCATTTTTATTTCTGATTGGAATTATTACGACGATTTCAAATATACTATTATTTCAATCTTTTATTCAAATTTTTATAATAATGGTTGGGATAATTTATATGTTTTTAGCTGTTTCTTTGGCTCAATATAAAAGATGGGCATATAAAGTTACAATCCTTCTTTTTGTAATTATATCACTATTAAATATTTTTTATTTATTTCATTTAATGGGTCTATATTTTCAGATAGACGGACTTGCCCCAACGGGAGGAATTCTTTATTTAATTCTTATTGCTCTGTTAAATATAATTTTAAATATAAGGACTATTTTAGTGTTAATTGAAAGAAAAGCTCTTTTTAAAAAATAATAAAATCTTGTCAAAATAAAAAAACTGTATTACTATGTTAATACATTTTTTTTTATTGCATATACTATGAATAGATGGAAAACGACAGAATTATCAGAGCTTTTTTCTGATATAACCCATTTGCAAACAGAAGAAGAATTATCTCTTTTTTTTCGTGATTTGTGTACAATTTCTGAACTTACAGAAATGTCAAAACGATGGAAAGCTGCAAAATTACTCGATTCAGGAATTTCTATTCGTAAAACTGCAGAAGAAACACATCTTTCCACAACAACTGTTTCACGAGTAAATCAGTGGAAAAATCAAGTGGGTGAAGGTGGTTATAATATTTTACTTAAAAAATTATGTCAGAAAAAATAGAAAAAATAAATTTCCCGTTTCGAAAACATTTACAAAATTTTATTCCATATTCATCTGCACGAGACGAATTTGTGAGCAATGGGCAAAAATATACATTTTTAGATGCGAACGAAAATCCATTTGAAAATGATGAAAAAAATAGGTATCCAGAAGTGATGCACGATGAACTACGAGAAAAAATTGTTGAAGTAAAAACGAGTCAATTTTCTTGTCATTTAGAAAAAAATAATATAATTCTGGGGAATGGAAGCGATGAATTAATAGATTTATTAATACGAATTTTTTGTGAACCAAAAGTCGATTCTATTTGTATTTCAAGCCCAACATTTGGAATGTATGGCGTGAGTGCAAATGTTAATAATGTGAATGTTATAGATATTTCTTTGAACTCTAGAACATTTGAACTTGATGATATTGTTGTAGATAAAATATTACTTTCTGATAACACATGTGTAACAATAGAAAATCAAAATAATATTAAATTATTATTTTTGTGTCATCCGAATAATCCAACAGGAAATATTATTTCGGAAAAACGATTACTAAAAATATTAGATAATTTTTCTGGAATGGTCGTTGTCGACGAAGCATATATTGATTTTTCATCTGAACATTCAACACTTAAATTTTTACAAAAATATCCAAAGTTAATTGTGTTACAAACATTTTCTAAAATGTGGGGACTGGCTGGAGTTCGATGCGGAAAAGCATTTGCACACCCAGACGTAATTACAATGCTTCAAGCGGTGAAAGACCCATATAATGTGAATATGTTAACAGCAAGAGCTGTAAATGATGCGTTAAATAATAAAAGCACAATATATCAGAAAAGAAATATTATACTTGCTCAAAAATTATATTTAGAAGATGAGTGTAAAAAATTAACAATTTCAGAAAATCCTATTTTTTCGGAGGTTTATCCATCTCATTGTAACTCGATTCTTGTGCGTCTTGTGCCAGAATTAGATTCAGATATTATGTATGAAAAATTAAAAAATAAAGGAATTGTTGTAAGAAATTTTGGTAAAAAACAATTTTTAGAAAATTGCTTACGAATTTCAGTGGGTACACCAGAAGAAAATTTTAGAGTTGTGGAAATTTTGAGAAATATTTAATTTTTTTTATGAGTGAAGAATGTGAATTTGCAGGCTGTAGATCTTAGTAATGCTAAATTTTCAGAAGAAAAGCAGACTTTATTTCAGGAAATAAAATTTGCTGAAAATACGAAATTTTAATATATCATTTTCCCATCACCAGTTGTTTTTAGAAATTGTGATTTAACAAATGTTGTATTTCTTAACTCTCGGATTACTGATGTTCACTTTGAAACATGTATATTTCCAGAGAAATTAATAGATGAAAAAATTAAAAAATCTACAATGGATAGGTTATTTTCAAAAAATAATTTCAGCTGGAATAATTCTATTATTTGGGCTTTCCCTCCGCCGAAAATTCAAACGCTAAAAACTATTATCATTTAACAAAAAAACATGAAATTTATAAAAAACATATCTGAAAATTTTAATAATCCAAATTTTCAAAATTTTACAAATCAATTTACATTGCACGATTTATGCAAACGCTCTGGAATTGATTACGATAAAGTTTTTGAAATTGTATCAGAAATAGAAAGTAATATTATTACCAATGGAGATGCTGAATTAAAAGCTTTGACTGAAAAATTTGATGGAGTAACACTTGATAATTTTTTAGTAACATCAGAAGAAATTACTTTTGCAGTACAAATAATTGAAAAGGAAAAACCAGAACTTATACAAGCTATAAAACAAGCTCATGCAAATATTACAAAATTTCATAATGCTCAAAAGCGTAATTCTACTGAAAAAATTGAAACAACTAAAGGCGTAGAATGTTGGCAAGAATTTCGTGCTATTGAAAAAGTAGGATTATATATTCCAGGAGGAACTGCTCCACTTTTTTCTACACTTTTAATGCTTGCAATTCCTGCACAAATTGCTGGCTGTAAAAAAAGAGTCTTATGTACTCCTCCTCAAAAAGACGGAAAAATTCACCCTGCAATTTTAGCAACGGCACATATTGCTGGTGTTTCAGAAATTTATAAAGTGGGTGGGTCGCAAGCAATTTTTGCAATGGCACACGGAACAGAAACAATTCCAAAAGTTGATAAAATTTTTGGTCCAGGAAACTCTTTTGTTACTGCTGCAAAAATGAAAATTTCAGGACATACCGCAATTGACATGCCAGCAGGACCAAGTGAAGTTTTGGTTTTATCTGATGAAACAGGAAATGTAGAGTTTATTGCATCAGATTTACTTTCACAAGCAGAGCATGGAACCGATTCTCAAGCCGTTTTAATTACAACATGTGAAAAGGTAGCACAAAAAACACTAGAGGAAATTGAAAAACAATTATCCAAATTAAATAGAAATGAAGTAGCTCTTGAAGCTTTGAAATCGAGTTTTATTGTAGTGTGTGAAACAGTGGAAGAAGCCATTGAAATTTCAAATGAATATGCACCAGAACATTTAATTTTACATGTAAAAAATTGGAAAAATTTACTTTCAAATATTACAAATGCTGGATCGGTATTTTGTGGAGAATTTACACCAGAATCAGCAGGAGATTACGCCAGTGGAACAAATCATACATTGCCAACCAGTGGATTTGCTCGAAGTTTTTCTGGAGTATCAGTTGAAAGTTTTGGAAAATGGATAACATTTCAGCATATTACACAGCAAGGAATTGAAAATTTAGGAGATACTATAGAAATTATGGCAGAAGAAGAGGGATTAGATGCACATAAAAATGCAGTTGTTGTGAGACGGAGATAGTGATAAAAAAATAAACTTTTATAAAAAATTATGAAACTTACATATTCGATAGAAGAAGCAGAGAAAAATCTTGATAATATTGGTGAGCAGGTAGAAATGGGTAATCTTGTTTCTGTTATAGAGAATGGAAAAATGTTATTTGGAATTCTTTCTGCCAAAGCAATATCAAGAATATCAAGAATATCAAGAGCTTTTATTGAAGGAAAAAGTTAGAAAATAAATGCTATAAATTAAAATACAAATTAAAATACAAATTAAAATATAACCAAAAAAAACTTATGAAAAAAATATTATTTGTAGATAGAGACGGAACATTAATTTTTGAACCACCAGTAACATTTCAAGTAAACACGCTTGAAGAAATGTTTTTATTACCAAATTTAGTTTCATCATTAAAACAATTTGTAGAAAATGGGTTTGAACTTATTCTAGTAACAAATCAAGATGGAATAGATACAGACGCAAATCCACGAAAAAATTATGAAAATATAAATGCAAAATTGTTTCATATTTTAGAAACAGAGCAAATAAAATTTTCAGAATTTTTTGAATGTCCACATTTTGAAAAAGATAACTGTAACTGCCGAAAACCAAAAACGGGAATGTTAGATGCATATCTTTTAGAAAACAGAGGAAAGATAGATTTCGAAAATTGTTATATGATTGGAGATAGTGAACGAGATTTAGGTTTAGCCAAAAATCTTGGAATTATTGGGTATAAAGTAGATTTTGACGCAAAATCAGGTGCTGAATTTTCATGGAAATATATCACTTCTGAAATTTTACAAAAACCTCGAAAAGCACAATATTCACGAAAAACAAAAGAAACAAAAATATCTGTTGAATTAAATTTAGATGGTTCTGGAAAGTATAATATACAAACTGGTCTAAACTTTTTTGACCATATGCTGGAACAAATTGGAAAACATGGAAATTTTGATTTAAATATTTCATGTAACGGAGACTTAGAAATAGACGAGCATCATACAATAGAAGATGTTGCAATTGCTCTTGGAAATTGTTTTAAAGATGCTCTTGGTGACAAACGAGGAATTGCACGATATGCTGATAGTTTTTCTACACAAAAAATATTACCAATGGACGAATCGCTGGCGACTGTTTCTATTGATATTTCTGCACGACCAGAACTCGTTTTTTCTGCACCACAAATGCGTGAATACGTAGGGGATTTTCCAACCGAATTACTGAAACATTTTTATCAGAGTTTTTGCATTGCATCTGGAATAAACATGAATATGAAACTTGAGGGAGAAAATACGCATCATATAGTAGAAATTTCGTTTAAAGCTTTTGCACGATGTTTACGAGATGGAGTCAAAGTTTTAGGAAATGATATTGTTTCAACAAAGGGTGTGTTGTAAAGAGATAAAAAATGCAATTGTTATGAAAAGAAAATAGTAATAAAATTAGACCAAAATTTGAATCTAAATTATTTAACTTAATAATTTCTCCAGAAGATTATACAGCGTATCAAAAATTGTTATTAGGAGATTTACGAATTATTTGGAATTTTAATAATGGAACAGCTGAAATTCTAGATTTGATTGATATTGGTGGGCATAGTGGAGGAAGTAAAATTTATAATTAAAAAATGCAAAAAAAAATGCAAAAAAAAAGGCAATGGTGGAAGCTTATAATTTGGGCAATTGTTATCATTGGAGCATATTATTTATATGATAATTATCAATATAAATCAGCTATAAATGAGGGAGTTGTAACACGAGAAAACGATGAATTTACGAAAGAAGTGAATGAAACTTTTACTATTTTACACGGAAATTCTCCAACTGTTATTGCAAAAAGATTAGAAGAAAAAAAATTAATTTCATCTTCTTCATATTTTTTACGATATTTAAAAAATAATAATTTAGATTCAGAATTATATTCTGGAAGTTATGAATTAAATAATATAATGACTCTTTCTGAAATTGCGATAAAACTTACAACAAAAGCAGAATTTATAAAAATTTTAATTCCAGAAGGCTTAACTATTCAAGAAATTGATGCACGACTTGCGTCAAAAAATATTTTTACAGCAGGAGAATTTGAAAAATGTGTATTACAAACGTGTAATTTTACAAATTTTGATTTTATTTCAGATTTTACAATTTTAAGTAAACGTAAATATCTAGAGGGCTATTTTTTTCCTGCAACATATAAAATTAAAGAATCAGAGTTGACGCCACAAATTTTTGCAAATAAAATGTTAGAAGCTTTTGAAATACGTGCAAAAAAGCTTGATATTTTAGATGGAAAAAATGGAAAAACTTTACAAGAAATTGTAACAATGGCATCTATTATAGAAAAAGAATCGAGTACACATTCAGGAAAAGAACCAAATATGATTTCTGGAATTTTATGGAATAGAATTGATCAAAATATTCCACTTGGTGCCGATGCAACCATTCGATACGCATTAAAAAAAGATTCTTCTGCACTTACACGCATAGAACTTCAAAAAGATAATACGTTTAATACTCGGAAATACAAAGGGTTACCACCGCATGCTATTGCAAATGCTGGTGAAGCATCATTGAAAGCGGCAATTAATCCATCAGATACTAAATATTTATTTTATCTGCATGACAAAAAACAAAAAATTCATTACGCTATAACTAATACTCAGCATGAAAACAATAAAACTCAATTTTGTGGAGGAAGCTGTGAGTAGTATTATTATTTAAAAAATTATACATGAATATATCAGACTTGTTTTTATATTATGCAATTTTTGCAATAATTTTTGCGTTTATTGTGCCAATGATATTAGAAAAATCTAATATAAAATTAGTAAAAAAACATGCTAAAAAACGAAAAACTATTTTTACTGTATTGGTATTTTCTGCATTAATTTTACTGTGGTCTACCCTTGAAAAATCTTTTTCAGATACCACAACTCTTGTGTTGTTTTCTCTTCATGCTCTGTGTTTTATTACATATTTAGGATTTTCTATAAAAAAATATTGTGATGACAAAAAACGAATAACTTTTGCTAAAAATAGAAGAATGAAAAGAGAGGATAAAAGTAGTAACTAAATACATTATAAAAGTCATGAATAATAAAAAATCTTCATTTTATGAATTTGAATTTCCGCAGCACACCGATACAAGAGGAAGCCTAGTTCCTTTAGAATTCGATGAAAATTTACCATTCACACCAAAGCGAGTATATTTTTTGCACTCGACTCCAGAAGACATGATAAGAGGTGCACATTCGCATTTTATAGAAGAAGAAATTTTTATGTGTATTGCAGGTTCATGCACTGCACTCATAGATTTTGACGGAACAGGAAAAAAAGAAATTCTGTTAGATTCTGCACAAAAAGCAATATATGTAGGAAAAAATGTGTGGCATGAATTTAAAAACTTTACCCCAAATGCAATATTACTGTGCTTGTCATCTGTGAATTATCTGCCAGGGGAAAGTAATTATGAATTAGATTATGAAGAATTTCAGAAATTAAATTAAATATATAAAATACATAAAAATAATATGAATACATTTGGAAAAAATTTTAGAGTAACTACATTTGGAGAGAGTCACGGAGTTGCACTTGGGGCTGTGATTGATGGTTGTCCTGCAGGGCTTGAAATATCAGTAGAAGAAATTCAAGCTGAATTAAACAGGCGAAAACCGGGACAAAGTGCAATGGCAACTCCTCGAATAGAAAAAGACCAAGTGGAAATTTTATCTGGAATATTTGAAGGAAAAACAATTGGAACGCCCATTGCGTGTATTGTACGAAACCAAAATCAGGCGTCAAAAGATTACGATTTTTTAAAAGAAACATTTAGACCAGGTCATGCCGATGAAGGATGGTTTTATAAATATGAACATAGAGACCATAGAGGTGGAGGACGAAGTTCTGGTCGTGAAACTTTAGCACGAGTTATTGGTGGAGCGTTCGCAAAAAAAATTCTTACAAAAAATAATAATACAGAAATTATTGGTCATGTTTCAAGCTTAGCAGGAGTAAAGAGTTGTGATATTTTACATGAAAATTTTGATGTATCTGAAATAGAAAAAAATCCTGTTCGATGTGGAGATAAAATTACGGCTGAAAAAATGATAGCAGCAGTTATGGAAGCGAAAAAAAATAGTGAAAGTGTTGGTGGAGAAATAACTATTTGCATTAAAAATTGTGCAAAATATTTAGGAACACCTGTTTTTGGAAAAATAGAGGGTGAAATTGCAAGAGGAATTATGTCATGTGGAGCGGTGCGAAGTTTTGAATATGGAATTGGAACCGATGCAAAAAATCAAGTGGGTTCTGTTCAAAATACACGAAAAGAAGGAATTTCTGGAGGATTAACAACTGGCGATGATATAATCATAAAAGTTTCGGTGAAACCAACACCATCTATTTCACAAAAACAAATTGCAAAAACTCCAAACGGAGAAATTTCAGATTTTGTTATTGGCGGGCGACACGACCCAACTATTCCACCTCGACTTGTACCAGTTTTAGAAAGCATGATTGCAATGACTTTGGTAGATTTTTTATTGGAACCAGCGGATAGAATGAATCAAATTTTTCGGTAAGAATCTCATGTCTAATCAAATGAAAAAATAAATGTAATTAAAATTTAATTTATTATTAATAAAAAATCATGTCTTTTTTAACTCCGAAACACGCAACAAACTTTTTGCCAAAAGCATATGATAGTTTTGCCAAAGATTTTTCTTCAACAAGACAGTATCAATGGAAAGAGTTTTACCGATTATCAAAAGGAGTTAACGAAATTAAAAATGCCGAAAATAAATATATATTAGATTTAGGCTGTGGAAACGGAAGATTGAATAAATTTTTACGCAATGAAAATTCTGAAAATTTAAATTTTACAGGAAAATATATTGGATTTGATATTTCAAAAGAATTATTAGAAGAAGCAAAAATAAATAATACACAATATGAAAAAATAAATTTTATAGAAGCAGGATTTTTAGATTTTCCAGAATATCTACCAAAAGAAACAAAAAATAATATTGCTCAAATTTGGGCAGTGGCAAGTTTCCATCATTTATCAAAAATATCAGAAAGACAAAAAACTCTGCAAAATATTTATGATGCACTCGAAAATAACGGAGAATTTATACTGACTGTGTGGAATTTATGGGAACAGACTAAATATGCACCGCAAAAAAAAGAAGCATTTTGGAGGTCTGTATATAATCCATTTTGGAATAAAAGAGATTTTATAATTCCATTTGGGCAAAAGAAAGTAAAAAGATATTATTATAGTTTTGAAATTACAGAACTTCACAATCTTTTAGAAGAAGCAGGATTTGAAATTGTAGACAGTTTTTTAAGTGATAAAAAACAAAATATTTGTATCCGTGCAAAAAAAATTGTACACAATACAGAAAATAATAAATTTATATGCTCAAATTTATATTTTCATAAAACCAGTATTGTAGACGTTGTAAATAAAATAAATATTTTTAGAACAGAAGATGTAGTAATAAAAACTATAGTAACTCCAAATCCAGAAATGATTATGGAATGCCAAAAAAATAAAATATTTCAAACTATTTTACAAAATTCTGATATTTCATTAGTAGATGGAAATGGAATTTTATGGGCAAGTGGTTTAGATTTTCTGCAATATAAACCACTATTTTGGAGATATTCAATTGGTTTATTTATGCTTGTGTGGTTTTTCGTGCATAAAAAAAGTTATCCAAGTAAGCTAAAAAAAACACTGTGTGGAAGCGATTTATTCAGAAAATATATAGAAAAAAATAATATTAAAAATAATAAGCATATATTTTTATTGGGAGGATCAGAAAATAGTGCAAGATTTATTCAAAATAAATATTCTAATAGTATTTCAGATATATATGATAAAAAAGTAACATTAAATATTTCTTCAAATGAAAGTAAAGATTTACAAGAAATAATTAAAAATTCGGAAGCAGAAGTTTTATTCGTTGCTCTTGGAGCTCCAAAACAAGAAATATGGATAAAGCAAAATAAAGAATTTTTACAAAATAATACAAATATAAAAGTATGTATTGGTGTCGGAGGAAGTTTTGATTTTTTGAGTGGGCAACAAAAAAGAGCGCCAAAAGTTTTTCAACAATTAGGGCTAGAATGGTTATACAGACTTTGTAAAGAACCTTCACGTATTGGAAGAATTTGGACAGCAACTGGAAAATTTGTACATTATATTTTGAAACATGATACTATTTAAAAGATAAAATTATACATAAGATTACAGGGAAATAAAAAATAATATTATGAAAAAAAAAACAATTTTAATAGTTGGTGGTGCAGGGTTTATTGGTTCAAATTTTGTACATTATTATGCAGATTTACATAAAAATTCAGAAATAATAGTATTTGATGCATTGACATATGCAGGAAATTTAAAAAATTTAGAAGCAGTAAAGAATAGGATTACGTTTGTAAAAGGAGACATTGCAAATAAAAAAGATGTTGAAAATGTATTTTCTGAATATAAACCAAATTTTATTGTAAATTTTGCAGCAGAAACACATGTTGATAGATCTATTTTAGGACCTGAAATTTTTTTAGAAACAAATGTAAAAGGGACTCAAGTTTTGCTAGAGGCATCAAAAAAATATGATATTACTCGATATTTACAAGTTTCTACAGATGAAGTCTATGGAGATTTAGGAGATACAACTGGAACATATTTTACAGAAGAGACTCCACTTTCTCCAAATTGTCCTTATGCAGCAAGTAAAGCATCTGCAGATTTATTTGTTTTGTCATATTTCGAAACATACAATTTACCAGTAGTTATAACACGGTGTACAAATAATTATGGACCGTTTCAATATCCAGAAAAATTAATTCCATTTTTTCTGACAAAAGCAATGAATAACAAAGAATTACCCATGTATGGTGATGGAAAAAATATTCGAGATTGGCTCTATGTAAAAGACCACTGCAGGGCGATTGAACTGGTTTTACATAAAGGAAAAATTGGAAATGTGTATAATATTGGAGGGCATAACGAAAAAACAAATATAGAAATTACAAAACTTCTTTTAGATAAACTTGGTAAATCTCACGATTTAATTACTTATGTAAAAGATAGACAAGCTCACGATAGAAGATATGCAATGGATGCAAGTAAAATAGAAAGAGAGTTGGGTTGGACTCCAGAATACACCTTTGAAGAATGGATAGACGGAACAATTGATTGGTATAAAAATAACAAAGAGTGGATTAAAAGTTGTAAAAAATAATTATATATAAATAAGTATAGTAAAAATGCCATTTGAAACACGAAATCTTATAAAAAAATCGGGTTGTAAACTGAAGAGTAAAAAAATATTTACAGATTTAAAAAAAGCAAAATCTGAACATTTTTCTGAACATACAAATACGGTTATTCTGTTTTGTAAAAATAATAAAAAAAAAATAATTGGATTTTTTATATTTCTTTTTATATTTCTTTTTTTGTTTCTTGCTATATTTTTTGCATATTCATATTATCAAAATAATAAACAAGAAATTTTAAAAAATACTCTTGAAATCGCCACAAATGTATTGGGAAAAGATTTAAAAAAATCGGAAGATAATCTTACCAATATTTTATTATTAGGAGCTGGAGGAGAAGACCATGAGGGTGGATATTTAACAGATTCATTAATTGTTATGACTTTAAATCATAATTTAAGAACAGTTTCTATGCTCTCTATTCCAAGAGATTTATATGTGAGATATACAGTTGAAGGACGAAAACGAAAAGGAAAAATAAATAGAGTCTTCATGGACGCAATGAATCATTGGAAATTTATGGAAGGAAAAACAAATACAAAAGAAATGATTGAATTATCAGCCCCTATTATTGAAAAAGAAATTTCTGAAATTATAGGACAAAAAATTGATTATTCTTTCTATATTGATTTTCAAGGATTTGTAAAAGTTATAGATCAATTAGGAGGAATTGAGATAAATGTTGAAAAAAAAATATATGATTCTTCATATCCTGGTCCAAATTTTTCATATACAATTTTTAAACTAGACGAAGGACTACAAACTCTAAGCGGAAAAACTTCGCTTAAATATGTACGATCGCGACATGGAAATGCTGGTGGAGATTTTGGTCGATCGTATAGACAAAAAAAAGCAATTTTTGCATTAAAAGAAAAAGCAATGTCATCGGGAATATTAACTTCTCCATCTCAACTGAAAGCTATTTTAGGAATTATCGATGAAAATTTTTGGACAGATATGTCTTGGAATGAACTTATTTCTTTTGTAAATTTTATAAAAGATTTAAATAGAGACCATATTTCTATGGCAGGAATAAAAGATATGGCAAGTACTGCTGTTACAAAAAATGAATGGTTCTTATACACACCTCCTCGAGATTTATTTAATGGTGCATCTGTTCTGTTACCATGTCGAATAAATACAAATAAACCATGGTCAGATATTTCTATGTATCATAATTTACTAACTCAAGTACCAGAATTAGTAGATAAAAAAAATAACATAGTCTCTATTTATAATACAACCAAAACGGGTGGAATTGCATCTGTTCTTGAAATTGTTTTAAATAGATTTTCTATAAATTTATCAGAATTAGGTAATGCTAAAAATAGAGAAAAATCTGTTATAGAATATAAATATGATGAAGAAGGACGAAATGAAAAAATCGCATATTTTTTAAGTGATTGGCTTAAAATTCCTGTTCAAGAAATGCCAGAAATTTCTGAAAATTCAAATACGACTTCAGATAAAAAAACAGAAAATATAATTACTTTAGATGAAATAAACTCTATTTGTGTTGCAGATAATAATGAAAATATTGACGGAAATATTACAGATATTTCATGTAATAATAATGAAGAATATAGCGATGATAAAAATAATGAAAAAGTTGTAGAGAGTAAAAAAGATGAAAAAATCTATGATATAAATCCATCAGAAATTAATATTTATTTAGGAAATGATTATATAGAAGAATATAGAGATGAGATTTTATGGTATAGAAAATGTGCATATTAAGATAAATACTATTTAAAATTATGATGAAAAAATCTCTTAGCAATAAAATTTGGAATAAAAAAAATGAAACTCAACAATATTCATCGAACAAAAGTTTATATGAAAATTTTTTAGATTTAAGCGAACAGCAAGAATCAGATTTTTTATCTGTACGATTTGAAGATTTTTTATCTCCATTCGATTTTCAAGATATGCGAAAAGCAATAGATTTATTAGAAGAGATTATTGCAAAAAAAGAACGAATTTTAATTTTTGGAGATTACGATTTAGATGGAATGAGCGGAACGGCTGTATTATTTTTAGCATTAAAAATGCTTGGTGCAAATGTTTCATATAGACTTCCGTCGAGAGCAGATGGATATGGTTTATCTCAAAAATTTATAGATGAAGCACACGAAAAAAATGTGAAACTTTTTATTACAACCGATTGTGGAGTTTCAAATGTAGCCGAAGTGCAAAAAGCACGAGACTTAGGAATGAATGTAATTATTACAGATCATCATTCTGTAAGAGATGAATTACCAAATGCAAATGCTATTTTACATCCATTAGTACCAAATGAGCCATTTGTAGATAAAGATTTAACAGGAGCAGGAGTTGCGTGGTATTTCGCACGTGCAATGCTTCAAAATAGATTTGGTGCAGAAAAAACAAAAACTTCAGAAATTGAATTATTAGAAATTGCATTACTTGGAACTATTGCTGATTGTGGAATTTTGAAAGGAGAAAACAGAAAAATTGTAATTCTTGGATTAGAAAAACTAAAATCTACAAAAAATAAAGGATTGTTAGAATTAATGTCTGTCTCAAGAAGTGATATAAATAATCTCACAGCAGAAACCATAGCATTTTTTATTGCACCTCGATTAAACGCATCTGGACGACTTGCACACCCAACTCTTTCTCTTGAATTATTGCTGGGAAATAAAGAAAGAGCATACGATTTAGAAAGACTGAATAAAGAACGACAAGAGTTGGTAAGTATATTTTTAGCAGAAGCCGATGAACAGGTAACTGGTGAAAATGAAAATAATCAACAGCAAAATGCTACAATTTTAGTAAAAAGTGACCAATGGCCAGGTGGTGTAATTGGGCTTATTTCTGGTCGATTAGCAGAACAATATGCTCGTCCAACAATTGCATTTGAAATTACACCAGATAAAATTACAGGATCGTGTCGTGGACCAGTTGGGTTTAATATTGCAACTACATTAAAAGAAATTGAAAAAGAGTTTCCTAAATATTTTTATGGGTGTGGAGGGCATGCACAAGCCGCTGGTTTAAGTTTATATCCTGAATATTTTGAGAATTTTTGTGAAGAATTTAATGCACGAGTAGAAGCAAAACGAGGAAAAATTCCACCATTACCTGAACTTACATATTTGTCTGATATTACTGCAAATTTTACCGTTCTTAATATTAAAGAATTAGAAAAAGCTCAACCGTTTGGAATTGGAAACCCTGCACCATGTTTTCTTTTTTCAAATTGTACTATTGTTACATCTCGAACTGTTGGAAAAGATAAAAGTCATTTATCTCTTTTGTTGAAAAGTAATATTTCTGGACAAAATAATTTATCCGCAATTTGGTTTCGTGGTGGAGAATTTGAAATGCTATTACCAGCAAATACAAAAATTGATATTTTAGCAATTCCAAAAGTAAATGAATGGAATGGGCAAGAAAATATTTCTTTGCAGGTGGTTGATGTGCGGATTGTATAAAATTTTTTTGATTTATGTAGCAAAAAATGTTTTTTTACCAGCGACTTGAAGTATATTTTTATCTAAAATCATATCCTATATAAACTCCACTATTTACTACTTACTTAGTGGCATTTTTAAATTATTAAAGTTCTTGTAATTTTTTCAATATATTCCATATAAATTATAATAATATGTGATAATAATTCATATGATGGTATCATAGTTTTAATAAATAACAAAATTTTAATTAATCACTATTTATAAAAACATGCAAAACAAAATTACGAAAATAAGAGAAGAGCTACAAAATGGAAAAATAGAAAGTTTATTAATTTCAAATTTAAATAATATTTGGTATTTAACAGGATTTTCTGCAAGTTTTGCGAAACTCTTAATTACAAAAAATGAAATTATTTTAATTTCAGATTCTCGGTATTCAGTAAATGCACAAAAATTATGTAATAATTTAGAAATAAAATATATAGAAATAAATTCTGATAAAAACTTTTGGAATAATATTTGTGAAAAATATGAAATAAAAAATATTGGAATTGAAGCCGATGAGGTAACAGTTTCTGGTTTTAATACTTTGAAAAAGAAATGTAAAAATATTAATTTTATTGAAACCAGAAATATTATAGAAAAAATTAGAATAAAAAAATCAAAAGACGAAATTGATATTTTACGAAAATGTGCAGAAATAGGGGATTTATCTTTGCAAAAAGTTGTAGAACGTTTTAAAGAGGGAATTACAGAAAAAGAATTGGCTTGGATTTTTGAAAAATCTGCACGAGAAATATTTGGTGCATCAGGATTATCGTTTGATACAATTGTTGCGTTTGCTGAAAATTCTGCATCGCCACATCACGAATCTTCAAATAAAAAATTAGAAAAAAATACGCCAATTTTAATTGATTGTGGAGTAAAATATAAAAATTATTGCAGTGATTTAACACGATGCTTTTGGTTTGGTGATAAAACGGGCGAAAAATATGAAAACTGGAAAGCTATATATGAAATTGTAAAAAATGCACAAAAATTGGGAATTGAGCAAATGAATACAGACACAAAAATTTCAGAAAGCGAAAATTCTGCACGAGCATATTTTGCATCTCAAAACATAAACCATAAAAAATATTTTGGACATAGTTTTGGACACGGCGTTGGAATTGATATTCATGAGCTACCACATGTTTCTACCAAAAACGAAACTGAAATATATCGCTCTAGAATGGTTGTTACTGCCGAACCAGGTTTATATTTTTCTGATAATTCACAAAAAATAAATTTTGGAATTCGAATAGAAGATTTACTTTTTATTTCTGACAAAACAGGGAAAGCAGAGTTTTTAAGTGGGTTTCGAAAGTAGCATTTTTACGCATTACTCTTCACATATTCTTCCCAATTTTTTTTAAAATCAGAATTTGTTTTCATTAAATATTCAAAACTTCCAGAATCTACAATTTCCCCTTTGTCAAAAATAACAATAGTATCAAAATATTTTAATAAATTCATTTTATGAATCGATGCTATTATTGTTGTATTTTTAAATGTATTAAATATATTATTATAAATTTCTGCTTCATTTTTTGGGTCAACCGACGAAGTCGATTCATCAAGTAAAATGAGTTCTTTATTTTTTGCAAAAAGCAAGGCTCTCGCCAGTGCAATTCGCTGTTTTTGTCCTCCAGATAAATTTACTCCTTTTTCATTTACTTTCGAATTTATTTTATTTGGAAGCTTTTCTATAAAAACATTACATTTTGAAATCTCTAAAATTTCTTGAATTTCTTCCGCTGAAAAATCTATTCCAAATGTTATATTTTCCAATATGGTCGAAGAAAATAATTCGGGTTCTTGTGGAACCAATGTCGATTTAATATTTATATCTGTAAAATTTGTATTCAGTTTTTTTTCTGTATTATTTTCTTCTGTGATAATAATTTCACTTTTTGCAGATTTATATAATCCATGTAAGAGTTTTAAAAAAGTAGTTTTTCCACCACCACTTTCACCAATTACCGCAATTTTTTCACCTTTTTTCAATACTAAATTTTTAATATTTACATCTAATTTATTTTTATTATATCCAAATCCTAAGGTTTGAATATATATTTCTTTCCAGTTTATAAATTTTTGTTTTCTCTTATTTTTTATATTATCCGCAGTATTCATATCTAAATTTTCCAATTCTTCAGCATTTAACATGTTGGTTTTTTGACGCACTACATCATCATACCGTCCTCCAAAACTCATAAAAGAATCCGTTAATTTTCGAAGATACATATATAATGCACTAATTGATCCCGCTTCAATTAAAATATTATGCGAATAATTATAATAAATATAAAATGCAAGAGGGATAGATGTAAGAGAATGCAGAACCATGCTGAGTGAAAACCACTTTGCTTCATTCAAAATAAATGTATTTATATAGAGTGGAATTGGTTTTTCTATACCTTTTGTTATATCTAATCCAATTTTTTCTTTAATATTTAAAATAACAATACTGGTAATGTTTGAAATAGAATCAAATATTTTAGCCGTAATTTTATTTTGATATTTATTAATTTCTTTATATTTAACAACTAAATATGTATCAAAAGTTATTATCAAAAAAACAGCAAGAATAATTGCTATAAATAAAAATAGTGAAATATATTGATTATACAAACTTATCATTATAAAAATTCCGATAGTGTTTATAACAATTGCTATAAAATTATAAAAAGAGCGTGAAAAATTGAAAAGAGCGGTTCTTCCTTTTTCAATTTTATCAATAATATCGCCACTTTGTTTTTCGGTGTGCCAGCTTAAATCTTGACTTAATACATTTTTAATAACTTTTTCTTGATAATTTTTTTCTGTTTCAACGGCATTTTTTCCTTCCAATACTCGTGCAGGACCATGAAATATCCAAAAGAGAAGCGATAACCCAATAAACGATGAAATATATAAATATAATAAATTTATATTATTTTCTGTAACTCCATTATGCTGAATTTCATTGAGTATTACTTCAAAAATAAGCGGAAATACTAACAATAAAGCATTTGAAATTAAAAATAAACCACTAAACAATACAATTAATTTCTTCGAATCGGAATATTTCCACATTTTTTGAAACATGAAAATAACTGGTTCATTTTTAATTTTTTCAAGTAATGCTAGATAAGAATTTTGAATATTTTGCATGTTTTAAAAAATGTGGAATAATTAGCTTGTATCTGTATCTGTAT
>DQTD01000041.1 GCA_016839105.1 Candidatus Altimarinota bacterium | reverse complement strand
AGTTTACACCTTTTCGATTGTTGCTAGTTTTTTTTGTACAAGTCACATTTTTTATTTCCTTTATTATATGTATTTTAACTTAAAAAATCTGATTGGTTTGCAAATTAAAATATAAATTTTGCTCAAGCCAGTAAAATTATCTGAAAATAATATTAGTCTTGAAAATTTTGATGTGAATAAAAATGTAACAAGAGGAGAAATGGCGGAATTGATTTATAGATTAAGGATTTTTGTGAAATAAATAATTATTATAAAAAATATATGTATACAAACGAAGATTTGAAATTTGCAGTAGATGAAAAAATATTTACACAAAATAGTGTTGATATAAAGAATATGAAAAAACTCGCTGAACAATTGGCTTCACGAGTTTTGTGTTTTCCAGAAGGTGGGCAAGTAATTATATTAAAAGGAGAAGTGGGTGCAGGAAAAACAACTTTTTCTCGATTTTTTTCTGAATATTTGGGATTACAGTCTAGTTCTCCTACTTATTCTATAATAGAGCTAGAGTCTGGTATTTCTAAAAATCATGAAAATAAGCATATAAATATTATTCATGCCGATTTTTATAGAGCAAGTAAAGAGCGAAGTGTAGAGTTATTAGATGAATATTTAGAAAAATATATAATTAATTCTCGTGAAGATTTGAAAACAAATAGTCAAAATATTTATTTATTAGAATGGATAAGCGATGAAATGAAACAAGAATTTTTTTATGAACAAAATATTTCTACTATAGAAATAGAATTTATTCATAATTTTACTGAAATTGAAAAAGTGGGTGAGTCTCGAGATATAGAAATGCTATTTAAAAATCCGAAATCAATTTCGGTTACAGAAGCAAAAAAATTACAAGATACATATATCACACCGTTACATGTGCGAGAACATATAGAATTAGTACGAAAAATTGCAGTTTTTTGTGCACAAAAATTAGAAGAAAATAATGTGCCAATAGATGTTGAATTAGTTGAATCTGGAGCAATTTTACATGATTGCGTGCGATATGTAGATTTTCCCAAACTTCCAAAAAATTCAGAAGATTTTGAGCAAATAAAATTTTATACACCAGAAGAAAATATTACAAATGAAAAATGTGATTTTTGGGCAAAAATAAAATCTGAATATAGAACGGTGCATCACGCATATGCAATGCAAGATATATTAGATAAAATAAATTTTGAAGCGAGTGGGCAAGTGGTAAAAAGTCATTATACTGGTGATATTTTTAGAAAAGAAGAATTTTGTTTAGAGGAAATTTGTGTGTATTATGCCGATAAAAGAGCCTTACATGATGAATTTGTAACTATCCAAGAACGCTTGATAGATGGAGAAAAACGGTATCCGCATGAAGAAGCAGGAGCGAAACAAAATAAATTACTTGAAAAAATTTTATATTTTGAAAAATTATTGCAAGAATTGGGAAATTGGAGTGAGGAAGAAATTCAAAAATTATTTAACAATATCGTGTAATAAGAATAATTAGCACTTAAAAGTTTTTTCTGCTAAAAAACTCTTTACATATTCTTTTTAGCACTTTATAATTGATTATGCTAATTACAAGAATAATCAAGTAAATTAGCAAAAATAGAAATAAATATTTACATTTTTTAATTATAAAAACTTATGTCAAAAATAATTGGTATCGATTTAGGAACAACTAATTCGTGTGTAGCGGTAATGGAAGGAGGAGAACCAGTAATTATTACAAATGCAGAAGGGAATCGAACGACTCCATCTATTGTTGCATATAAAGAGGGTGAAGTTTTAGTAGGAGACCCTGCAAAACGACAAGCAGTTATGAATCCTAAAAATACAATTTATTCTGCAAAACGATTTATTGGACATAATCTTTCAGAAGTTGCAAAAGAAGTTTCAACTATGCCATTTGAAGTTGTTGCTGGTAAAAAAGGAGAAGCTGAAATAATGTTTAAAGGAACGCAACACAGACCTGCTCAAATTTCAGCTCTTGTTCTTGCAAAACTGAAAAAAGACGCAGAAGATTTTCTTGGTGAATCAGTTACAGAAGCTGTAATTACTGTTCCTGCATATTTTAATGACGCACAAAGACAGGCAACAAAAGATGCTGGTAAAATTGCTGGGCTTGATGTGAAACGAATTATTAATGAACCAACTGCAGCAGCACTTGCATATGGTTTAGATAAAAAAGATATTAACCAAAAAATTGCAGTATATGATTTAGGAGGAGGGACGTTTGATGTTTCAATCCTTGAATTAGGAGATGGAGTTTTTGAAGTAATTTCTACAAATGGAGATACTCATTTAGGAGGAGATAATTTTGATGAAGCTCTTATAAATTACCTTCTTGAAGAATTTGAAAAATCTGAAGGAATAGATTTACGAGGAAACGATGTAGACGCAACGCAAAAAGAAATGGCGTTGCAACGAATTAAAGAAGCTGCAGAAAAAGCAAAAAAAGAACTTTCGTCTGCAACGGAAACAGAGGTAAGTCTTCCATTTTTAATGGCAGATGCAAGTGGTCCAAAAAATCTTATTATAAAAATTTCACGGTCTAAATTTGAAGCATTAACAGCAAATCTTGTTAAAAATTCTATTAAACCATGTGAAAAAGCGTTATCTGATGCAGGATTAAAAGCAAGTGATATTGACCAAATAATTCTTGTAGGAGGAATGACTCGAATGCCAGCGGTTCGAGATGCAGTGAAAAACTTTTTTGGAAAAGAACCTTCAAAAGGAGTGAATCCAGATGAAGTTGTTGCTTTAGGAGCAGCAATTCAAGGAGGAGTATTACGAGGAGATGTAAAGGATGTAGTATTACTTGATGTAACACCTCTTTCACTTTCTATTGAAACAATGGGAGGAGTGGCAACACGAGTTATTGAAAGAAATACAACTATTCCAACGTCTAAATCTCAAATATTTTCTACTGCGGCAGAGAATCAAAGTCAAGTAGAAGTTCATGTTGTGCAAGGAGAACGAGAATTCGCAAAAGATAATAAATCGTTAGGTCGATTTGTATTAGATGGAATTCCACCAGCAGGACGAGGAGTTCCACAAATTGAAGTAACTTTCGATTTAGATGCTAATGGTATCTTAAATGTAAAAGCGACTGATAAAGGAACAGGAAAAGTACAACATATTACTATTAAAGGGGCATCTGGTTTATCTGATGAAGAAGTAGAACAAATGCGAAAAGATGCAGAAGAAAATGCAGAAGCGGATAAAGTAAAAAAAGCATTGGTTGAAGCAAAAAATGGGTTGGACGGAGCAATTTTCCAAGCAGAAAAATTATTAAAAGATGATGCTGATAAAATTTCTGAAGAAACAAAAAAAGAAGTTGAAGATGCACTTGTAATTGCAAAAGAAGAATTTGCAAAAGGAGACGAAGAAAATGCTGATGTGAAAAAAGAGGATTATGAAAAAGCTACAGAAGAATTTATGACAGTTCTTCAAAAAGCTGGAGCAGAAGTATATGAAAAAGCTCAAAAAGAAGCAGAGGCAGAAAATACGGATAGTGCAGAGCCTGATTCAAAAGATGACGGTCCGATTGATGCAGAAGTAGTTGAAGAGGATGCAAAAGAAGAGGATAAAAAATAATTAAATTTGTAGGGTACAACGATCGTTGTACCCTACTTTTTT